>DASVDR010000010.1 GCA_036381015.1 Gammaproteobacteria bacterium | reverse complement strand
AATTCCCTTCCGCGGCGTATCGGGCTCATATACCTCCTCACGGTAGATGAACACGATGATGTCGGCATCCTGCTCGATGGCCCCGCTTTCTCTCAAATCAGACATCACCGGCTTCTTATCCGTGCGCTGCTCGACGCTTCGATTGAGCTGCGACAGCGCGATCACCGGCACATCGAGCTCCTTCGCGAGCGCCTTCAGACCGCGCGAGATCTCCGAGATTTCGGTGGCGCGGTTCTCCGTCGTGCCCGCGACCTGCATGAGCTGCAGATAATCGACGACGACGAGACCGAGGCCGTGCTCGCGCTTCAGCCGGCGGGCCCGCGCGCGCACGTCCGTCGGCGTGAGGCCTGCGCTGTCGTCGATGAAGATCGGCGCGTTCGACATCATCGACACGGCCGACTCGATCCGCGACCAATCCTCGTCGGTCAGTCTGCCGGTGCGCAGGTGCTGCTGATTCACGCGGCCGATCGAGCCGATCATGCGGAAGCTGAGCTGCTCCGCGGACATCTCCATGCTGAAGACCGCGACCGGGACGTTCGCGCCGATGGCCGCGTTCTCCGCGATGTTCATCGCGAACGTCGTCTTTCCCATCGACGGGCGGCCGGCAATGATGATCAGCTCGCCGCGCTGCAGGCCGGCGGTCATCCGGTCCATATCCGTGAAACCGGTGGAGATGCCGGTGATGTCGCCTTCGGAGTGGCTCAGCACGTCCAGCCGGTCGATCGTCTTCGGCAGGATGTGCTTCAGCGCGACGAAACCGGAGCCGCGCCGCTGACCGCGGTCGGCGATCTCGAACACGCGCTGCTCGGCCAAGTCGACGAGCTCCGCGACGGAGCGGCCTTCGTCGTCGTGGGCGCTCGCGGCGATGTCGCCGCCGATCTGGATGAGCTCCCGCAGCATCGCGCGCTCCCGCACGATCTGCGCATACGCTCGGATGTTCGCGGCGCTCGGCGTTTCCTCGACGAGCTGGGCGAGGTAGTCGACGCCGCCCGCCGCCTCGAGCTCTCCCTGCCGCTCGAGGATCTCGCTGACCGTGATCGCGTCCGGGGGCTGGTCGCGCTCGACGAGCGCGCGGATCGCCTCGAAGATCAGCCTGTGGTCGGCCCGATAGAAATCGGCGGCATCCACCGCATCGGCGATCTGATCCCATGCGCGCTGGTCGAGCATGAGGCCCCCGAGCAGGGACCGCTCGGCCTCGACCGAGTGCGGCGGAAGGCGCAGCCTCTCGGCCGCGCGGCGGCCCAGGCCGCCGGCCCGCTCAGCCATGGGCGGCGCCCGACCGTGCGTCGCGAGTCGTCATCTCGCGGGCGCCGGGCCGCCTACTCCACGACCTGTTCCGGCGACTCGACGACGACGGTGATCCAGACGTTGACGTCGCTGTGGAAGTGGAGCTCGACCTCGTGCTCCCCGACGACGCGAATCGGCCCCTCCGGCAGCCTCACCTCGCTGCGCTCCACCTCGACGCCGAGCGCCGTGCACGCCTCGGCGATGTCGAGCGTGCCGATCGACCCGAAGAGCTTCCCTTCGGGGCCCGCCTGCGCCTTGATCCGCAGCACCTGCCCCTCGATCTTCGCCGCGCGATCGCGCGCGGCCTCGAGCTCGGCCGCCGCGCGCTGCTCGAGATCCGCACGGCGCTCCTCGAACTTCGCGATGTTCTCCGGCGTGGCCACCGTGGCCTTGCCTTTGGGGATCAGGTAGTTGCGGGCATACCCGGGTTTCACCTTCACGAGGTCGCCGATCCCGCCCAGGTTGTCGATCTTCTCCAGCAGTATCACTTGCATGACGTCGTTCTCCGATCACGTGCGCGCGCGCAGCGGCGCGCGCAAATCGAACCAATTATCCATTAACCCGACCGCGCTCAACGCGAGCACGATCAGCGCCGACAGCGGCGTGACGAGCAGGACGTACACGGGCGCGACGAGCGCCGCGTGCCACCGGCGCGCATGCGCCCAGGCGTGCATGACCGAGACCCCTTGGAACAGGAACCCGAATAGTGCCAGAGCCGCGAGGTTCTGAACCAGTGGCCAATCGATCACGAGACCCGCCGTCACGAGAGCCGAGGCAGGTAACCCGAGCACCCGGCTCAAGCGCAAGCTTCGAAACTCGCGGCCGAAGAAGGAATCTCCGGCGGCGAGTCCGCGCCACCAGTACGCCAGAAACAGCGCGAGCAGCAGCGCGGTCAAGACGGCGGCGGCCAGCAGTCCGAGGACCAAAGGCTCCGCCGCCCGGAAAGCATCGATCTGCTGCTCCGTCGCGCCGCGCTCGCGCAACAGCGCGAGCATCAGCTCCAGGACGGGCGCGAGGAGATCCGCCCCTCCGGGCCCGAACGAGCTGACGACCAGCACGCCGGCGACGGTGAGCAGCACGACGGCCTGAAACGCGAGCGTGAGGCTGCCCGTCCAGCGGACGAGCGCACCGAGGCCGAGCCCGGCCCCGAAGACGACGGCCGTGATGGCGGCGACCACGGCGACATTCGCGCCGCCGGCGAGCGCAAGGGCGGTGACGCAGGCGGTGCCGAGAACCGCCACGAGAGCGCCCTGCGCGACACCGCGGCGCAACGTCTCTAGAGCGATCAGCGCCATCGTCACGCACTGAACGAACGGCGCGCTCGCGACAGCAAGGAGGACGAGCCGGTACTGACGCGCGAGGATCCAGTCGACGAAAAGCTTCATGGCGTGCGCGTCGGCGGCGGGCGATGACGCGTGGATTCGGGACCTGGCGATCCGCGAGCGCTACGCGCCGCCGTCGCGGTCAGTGCGGCTCGGTTTACCGCAGCAACGCGAGATATCGCGCGACTCAGTGCTGGTCGGTATACGGCAGCAGCGCGAGATATCGTGCCCGCTTGATGGCCGTGGCGAGCTGACGCTGGTACGGCGCGCGCGTGCCGGTGATCCGGCTCGGCACGATCTTGCCCGTCTCGGTGATGTAGGCCTTGAGCGTCGGCAGATCCTTGTAATCGATCTCCTCGACGCCTTCCGCAGTGAAGCGGCAAAACTTCTTGCGCCGGAAATAACGTGCCATGACTGTCTCCTCGATCCCGCGAATCCGCTATTCGGCCCGCTCGGCCGCGCCCTCGTCGCGCCGCTCCGCGGGGGCCTCGCTCGCCGACGACGAGCGTGCCGCAGGCCGGCCGCCGTCGCCTTCCTCCTCCGAGTCACGCTGGCGGCCGCCGCGCGCCGCTCCTTGCGAATCGCGGGTCTTCTCCTCTTCCTGCGCCTTGGCCATCGGCGACGGCTCCGTGATCGCGCGGTCGCGCTTGATCACGAGATGGCGAAGCACCGCGTCGCTGAAGCGGAACGCGCCGATCAGCTCGTCGAGCGTCGCCTTGTCGCACTCGATGTTGAGCAGCAGGTAGTGCGCCTTGTGAACTTTCGCGATGGAATGCGCGAGCTGTCGCCGCCCCCAGTCTTCCTGGCGATGAATCTTGCCGCCGGCGCCCTCGATCATGCTTCGATAGCGCTCCATCATGGCGGGCACTTGCTCGCTCTGGTCCGGATGGACCAAGAACACGATCTCGTAGTGTCGCATCGAACTCCTCTCGGTTTGGCAGCCTCCCGACCGGCCGCTCGGAGCCGAAGCCGAGCGCCACCGCGGTGAGGCAAGGAGCCTGTATCGGCCGGAGCGCTTCTCCGGCCGGGGCGCGCCATCCTACGCGAGCCCGGAGCGGAGCTCAAGCAATGCATCGGCCAACGGCGTCCGCCCGCCGTCGACGCGCGACGCTCGAATCCGGCGATCGGATCCCACGAGCCGCCGACCCCGAAAAGGTGTCAGACACCTTTTTCGTGACGCACGCTCCGCGCGCTCAGCGGCGCGGCCGCTCGACCGGCGACTGCCGCGCGAGCTCGTACATCAGCACCGCGGCCGCGACGGAAACGTTCAGGCTCTCGACCGCGCCGTGCATCGGGATCGCGACGAGCTCGTCGCACAGCTCGCGCGTGAGAGGCCGCAGCCCCCGTCCCTCCCCGCCGAGCACGAGCGCGAGCGGCGGCGCGAGCGCGGTGTCGAACAGCGGCCGCCCGCCCGCCTCCGCGCCGACGAGCCGCACGCCGGCCGCTTTCATCCAGCGGAGGACGCGCGCGAGATTCGGGGCGCGCAGCACGGGCACGGTCTCCGCCGCGCCCGTTGCCGCCTTCACCGCCGCGGGCGTGAGCTTCGCGGCGCGCGACCGCGGCACCACGACGGCGTCGATTCCCGCCGCGTCCGCGGTCCGCAGGCACGCGCCGAGGTTGCGCGGATCTTCGACCCCGTCGAGCACGAGCACGCGCAACGCGCTGCCGCGCGTCACGACGAGCTCCTCGAACTGCGCGAGCGGGAGCTCGCCGCCCGCCGTCGCTTCGACGACCACTCCCTGGTGCGTCCCGCCCCCGGTCAATCGATCAAGCTCCCGGCGATCGACGCGCTCGACCTGGATCCCGAGGGACTCGAGCGCCGCCTCGATCTCGCCGAGCCGCTCGGTCGACGCCCCCTTCTGGACCTTCGCGCGGCGAATCGATTCGGGGCGGCTCGCGAGGAGGCCGCGAACGGCGTGCAATCCGTAGACGAGCGTGCTCACCGGCGCCCCGCCCTAGCGGGAACGGCGCCGGAGCCCGGCGCGGCGGCGGCGCGTCTCCGGCTCGGCCTCCTCCGCGGCAGCCGCGCGCTCGATCGGCACGAAGTCGATCTTGCGCTCCTCCACGTCCGCGCGCACGAGACGCACGTGCATCGTATCGGTGAGCCCGTACGTGACCCCGGTGCGCTCCCCGCTCAGCCGCGTGCCCGCGGGGTCGCGATGATAGTAGTCGCGAGGCAGGGACGTGACGTGCACGAGGCCGTCGATCTTCAGCTCCGGCACACGGACGAACAGCCCGAAGGGCGCCACCCCGCTCACGATCACGCGGAAGTCCTCGCCGACCCGCGTGCTCATGTAGAGGCACTTGAGCTGCTCCTCGACGTCCCAGACCGCCTCGTCGGCACGTCGCTCGGCGCGCGAGCAGCGCTCGCCGAGCTGCTCCATCTCCGGCAGCGAGTACGGATAGCCCTTCGGCGAGGAGTGCTCGAGCGACCATCGGATCGCGCGATGCACGAGCAGATCCGGATAGCGGCGAATCGGCGACGTGAAGTGCGCGTAGGCGCCGAGCCCGAGCCCGAAATGCCCGACGTTGCGGGGCTGGTAGCGCGCCTGCTTCATCGACCGGAGCACGACCGTCTCGACCAGCTCCGCCTCGGGCTTTCCCGCGACGTGCTCGAAGACGCGCGCGATGTCTTTCGGCGTGAGCTTGCCGGGCGGCGGCAGCTTGAACCCGAATGACGCGAGGAACAGCGTGAGCTCCTCGAGCTTCTCCGCGTCGGGGCCTTCGTGCACGCGATAGAGCGACGGCAGGTGTGCCTTGCGAATGCGCTTCGCCGCCTCGACGTTCGCGGCGATCATGCACTCCTCGATCAGCCGATGCGTCTCGAGCCGCTCGACCGGGTGAATCGCCCGCACCTTGCCGTTCTCGTCGAGCTCGATCTTGGTCTCCGGCAGATCGAAATCGATGGAGCCCCGCCTTCGCCGTGCGCGCGCGAACGCTCGATACACGTCGCGGAGATGCAGCAATCCGGGATGAAGCTTGGCGTGAGGCCCGCGCGGCTTCGGGGCGTCGAGGAGCGCCGCGCTCTCCTTGTACGTCAGCCGTGCCGCGGAGCGCATCACCGCCCTGAAGAACCGCGACCGCTTCACCTGCCCCTGCGACGACACGATCATCTCGCACGCGAAGCACAGTCGATCGACGTGCGGGTTCAACGAGCAAAGACCGTTCGAGAGCTCCTCGGGCAGCATCGGCACGACGCGATCCGGGAAATAGACGGAGGTGCCGCGCGCTTGCGCTTCGCGGTCGAGCGCCGTTCCCGGCTCCACATAGTGGCTCACGTCGGCGATCGCCACGAGCAGCTTCCAGCCGTCGCCGTGCGGCTCGCAGTAGACCGCGTCGTCGAAGTCCTTCGCGTCCTCGCCGTCGATCGTCACGAGCGGAACGGAGCGCAGATCCTCGCGATCGCGCTTCGCGCGCGCCGGCACGTGATCCGGCAGCGCCTCCGCGGCAGCGACCACGGCCTCCGGCCATTCGCTCGGAATGCCGTGTGCGAGAATCGCGACCTCCGTCTCGATGCCGGGCTGGTCGAGGCCCCCGACGACCTTGATCACGCGACCGATCGCGAGGCTGTGCTCCGTCGGATGCTGCACGATCTCGACGTGCACGAGATCGCCGGGCCGGGCGCCGCCGCGCTGGCCGCGCGCGATCAGCACCTCGGTTCGCGACTCGCCTTCCTCGAGGACGTAGTCGATGCCGCGCTCGGTGTGAAAGTGCCCGACCAGCGTCGTCTTCGCGCGCTCCAGCACGTCGACGACGCGTCCCTCGCGCTGGCCGCGCCGGCCTTCGCTCACGCGCACGGCCACCCGGTCCCCGTCCCAGAGCGCGCGCATGTCCCGCGGCGGCAGATACACGTCGTCGCTGCCATCGTCCGGCCGCAGGAATCCGTAGCCGTCCCGATGCGCGAGCACGACCCCCGTCACGAGGTCGAGGCGGCGGGTCAGGCAGAACTCGCGGGCGCGGTTACGGATCAGCTGCCCGTCGCGCACCATCGCCTTCAGACGGTTCTCGAGCGCGCGGCTGTGCGCGTCTCCTTTGATCCCGAAGCGGCGAGCGAGCGCCTGGAGCGTCATGGGCCCCTCCGCCTGCTCCATCGCCGAGCAAAT
Source organism: Gammaproteobacteria bacterium (assembly GCA_036381015.1). Taxonomy (NCBI): domain Bacteria; kingdom Pseudomonadati; phylum Pseudomonadota; class Gammaproteobacteria; species Gammaproteobacteria bacterium. The sequence continues at coordinate 157,686 of DASVDR010000010.1, read as the reverse complement.
CTCGTCGCGGCTGGGAATCGGGTGCTCGTATCGGCGCTCGCGGTCGTCCCGCTCGTGCCGCTCTCGTCGCGCCATCAGGACGGAATCCGGCGCATCGGGTGGGTCATGTCATCCATTGGAACAGAATCTTATAACGAATCCGCTTCCGGCCGGCGAATGCCGTTTGACAGGTCCGAGGCGGGGTGAGTACATTTCTGCGCCTTCCTGCCCCCGGCCGAGGTGGCGGAACTGGTAGACGCGCTGGCTTCAGGTGCCAGTGGGGGAAACCCCGTGGAGGTTCAAGTCCTCTCCTCGGCACCATGAAATAGGGCGTTTACATACTCAGGACCTAGCCGCATCGTCGCGAAAACCTTACCGTTTTCTTCGGTGACGATTACGGGCCCCAAAAGCTCTTTCAACGCCTTTCGCGCCGGCTCGATATCACCTTGCGCGTGTTGCAGGTCGGCAACGAACGCGCGCCACTTCTCGCCGAGCTGCGGCAGAATGTCCGGCAGCTTCGCGCTGCGCGTCACGTGCTCGGCGAGCCGCTTCTTGGCGTTCGCTTGCTCGCGCTCGAGCGTCGCCAGCTTGCGCTTGAGCGCATCCGACATGCCGGCTTGGGTGATGGCGTCCACGACGCGCGCTATCTCGCCGTCGAGCTCCTTGAGCCGCAGCCGCAAGCCTCGCACCTCGCCGGCCGACTGCTTCGCGTTGCGGTTGCGCTCGCGGAGCTTGGCCTGGATACGCTTACCGGCTTCCCGGAGCAGATCGGGACTCAGCAGATCGTCCTTGATGCCCGAGAGCACTTCGCGCTCGACACGCTCGCGCACGATGTATCGCTTGTGGTCGCAGTGTCCGCCGTTCGTCTTCGCCGAGCATGTGAAGCTCCGGCCGTTGGCAATGATGTAGTTCGAGCCGCACGAGCCGCACTTGAGGATACCCGACAGCAGGTAGCGGGCCGGCCGTCCGCGCGGGCGTCGCGGTCCTTTCGGTGCCACGCGAAGCTTGGCCAGCCGCAACCGCTCCTGCGCGGCCTTGAACTGCTCATCCGTGACGATGCGCAGCTCCGGTATCTCGACTGTGCTCCATTGATCCTCGGGCCGCTTCAACTGAATGCGCTGCTTCGTGCCAGGCCGGTACTTCCCTTTCCGCTTGTTCCACGTCGCGCGGCCGGTGTAGATCGGATTGCGCAAGATACCCGACGCCTTCGACTCGGAGCCTGTCAGCGTGGTATGCGTCCAATGATCCGAGCGCCGCGCCTTGAGGCTCCAGTAACTCCCCGGTGAGGGTACGCCGCGCGCGTTCAGATCGCGTGCAATGGCTTTCGGTGATTCGCCGTCAACATACCGCTCGAAGATTTCGCGCACGATCGACGCTTGCTCCGGATCAATAACGCGGCGCCGGTAACCGTCCGGTGTCGGCTCCGACGTGTAGCCGTAGATTTTGCCGCCGGCCGATCGTCCCGCCTTGTGCCGCTCTCGAAGCGAGCCATACGTGCGATACGCGATCTTGCGCCGCTCCTGCGCGGCAGCCGTCGCCTTCACCGCTAACAGCCACCGGAACGACTCGCCGCTTCTCGAGTCGTCGCCTTCGGCCGTGACAATGAACTGATCGCCGAACTCCAGCACGTCCGCGAGCCGGTGCAGTTCCGCCTCGCTACGCGAAAGCCTGTCGAGCGCGTCGCATATGACGCCTTGCACGTCGCCGCGCTCCAAACACTTCAGCAGCTCGCGGTAGCCCGGCCGGTCGTTATCCTGCCCCTTGCCGGCCTCATCCTGAAACGTGAACGCGACATGGAACCCTTCGCGCTCGGCGAGTGCTTCGCAGTTCGATACCTGCCGCTCGATCGAAGTGGCGTCTTGTTGGTCCGTCGAGTAACGCGCGTACAGCGCGACGCGGGTCATGATCGCTTCCCCTTCGCGAGCGTGCGTCGGTACTTCTTGAATAGATCGTCTGCGGCCTCGCGCAGCAGCACTTGCTGCGGGATGCGCGTGACCGCCGACAGCCGTACCAGCTTCTCGCCTTGCTCTGCCGTCAGGTCGAGCGCGATGCGTTTCTTTCCGGGTCTCATTTGTTGCGGCTCCAGTCCAGTACTCTCATATGCAATTGTACGTCCATACTGGCATGAGCCGCAACGGACAGAAACGCACAGCGCGTCAGAGACTTATCCGGCCCTTACGTGCTCCGGCGGCGTGGTGTCGAGCCATTCGCGCTGTAGCTGAGGGTCAGCCGCGAAGACTTGGGACAGCGCCTCTTTGTAGGCCAGGCCTTGTTTGGCTTGCACGACTCTCACTCGCCGCTCGATCTCGGCGAAAACATCCCGCTCGCGCTCGAACGCGCTCGGATCGCTCCATGCCACCTCGACCGTGGTGAACGCGAGCGAGGTCGCTCCGGAGAAGGCGCGCTCCAGCTCGTCCAACAGTCCGTCTCGCATCACGGTTGCGTCGTCGTCGAGATTGAACAACCGCTCGAACGTTTCGCGCTGCGCCGGGAGGATTCGATTGTCCTTTACCGCGCGTTCGATGATCGCCTCGGCCTTGGCTCTGCGTTGCTTCACCTCGGCCGCGCGACTCTCGCCCAAGTCGGCCTCGAACTTCGCCGCCTTCGCTTTCTCCGCGTCGAGCTGCTTACGCAACTCGTCGTTCTCGGCCTTCAGCGGATCGACGGCCGCTCGGATCATCTCGGCAACCTTCGCCTCGTCGATGCCCGGCTTCTCCGGCTCATCGCTGAACTCGAACGACAGCCGCTCGCCCGCGTCCTCGAAACACTCGCGGCTCGCCAAGTACGTCGCCAAGTCCTTCAAGCCCGAAACAGCGGGTTGTGATGCACCGAGCAACGCAACGGCGTCCAACACATTGCCGAGCACCTTGCCCTGAAACTTCACGCCGCGCAGCAATTCGATACTCAAGCCGGAGTAGAGCCGCTTCTTGATTGCGTCCTTCACGATGCCGGGCACATCGCGAAAGTCCGCCAGCAGCTTGTCGCCGACACGCCGCACGTTCTCCGCGAACCCAAGCGCCGGCTGCTCGAGGCCAGTCCCGTCGTCGGCCAATTGCTCCTTGGCCTTGCCCTTGTGGCCGAGTTTCAACGGCACTCGATGCACCGCCGACAGCAGCGAGAAATTCGCCGCAATGTCGTCGAGCATCGCCTCGTCTACTTCGAGGCCATTCCAAACTCCGCTGCGAAACAGCACAACGTCTTTCAAATCCATTTTTATCTCCCGCAGAAAAGGGAGCGGCCCTCCGACCGCTCCCCGTCTGGTTACGCCTTTGCGCCGTTCAACAAAAACCGCGCTTTCTCGACAGTCCACCCGCGATGCTTCGCGACGGCCTCCGGTGTCACGTGACCCTCGGTCATGCTCTGATAAACAAGATCGAGATCGCGCTCGCGTGCGAACTTCGCGTCCAGCCTCGCGCGCTCGGCATTTCGTCGCGGCACGATCACGTCCAAGTAGTGCAGCTCGTCGGGACTCATGTCCTTTCGAGACTTCGGCCGTGTGTAACCCGTTTTCGGGTCCAGGCTTCGCAACGCCATTACGCACCTCCGTTGTGGTGCAGCGGCGGCGTCGTGCGCACGTACAGCTCGCACAAGTCGCGGTCCTCGTTGAAAACCGCTCTCACGGCCGCGCCATAATCCAACTGGCTGTTGGCGCTCATTAGCCTCCGAGCACGAAGGTCCGTCTCGCGAAACACGTCCTTCGCCTCGTTTTTCGCGTCGAAGGTGACGCGCTCCGTCAATTCATCAATTGTCATATCCGTCTCCGTGGAAAGTGAAATACGTCTCCCGCTTCTCCCGCTCAAAGGTCGCGCAGGCACGCGAGAACGAACAGCCGCCGACCACGGGAATAACCCGCTCGCGACGAGACGGCCGCACTCGACGTGCCGCGCTGTGAGTCCGCATGTCGGTGGCGGGAGGAACACCACTCGCGGACTCGAACTCAATGCAAAAACCTCACAATCTGCGCCTGGCTGAGACCCAGCACCTTGAGCCTCGCCTCGATCGACTTCGCGAGCCGCGCACGCTCCAAGCCGATCGGGAAGCGCAGCACATCGGCGCCCGCCACCTCGAGCGCCGCAACAAACGTCTCGACACGATGCCGCATCACGAGCTCGTGCGCCGCGAGATCGGCAATCAACCGCTCGAACGGCCCCACCTCACCGGTGAGCGCGTCCAGTATCTCGGCGCGGTACGTCTCGGCGTCCATCAGCCCGTCCGGATCGGTGAAGGCGGCGGATTCTTCAGCGGCCTCGGCGCGTGCGCTGTTTTAACGCTGATCGTCGTCATGTCCGATCCGCTCCCGCGCCGGCTGCTCGATCACCAACGGCTCGACACCGCCGGTACCGCCGCGATCAATGTTGATGACCACTTCGAGCCGGCCGCCGGCCGACTCCTGCCGATACTCGTCACGACTCTCCGGCGCGACCTCGAGCATCCACCGCGCCGAGCGCGAGTCTTTCGACGCGGCCACCTTCGCCGCCGCAGCCGCCAATACCGAATACCGCGCCGCTCGCACCGCGCGGCGGAACCGCTCATCCGTGCGCAACAACTCCGCAGCCTCCGCCGGCTCCAGCCCGCAGGCTCCCGACGCAAGTCGAAGCGTGCTCCCGGTCGAGACCAATTCGAGAATGCGCTGCTTCGTGTTCATGCCCGGCTCCTGGCGCTGAATTTTTTGTTGTCGGCCGCGTGTGCGTACCCGCGCCGAAACGAAAACGAAAATGGCAGCCTCGGCCTCATGGCTGGCCTCCGTTCACGATCGCCGAGTAGTCGTCGATATCGAATACCGGCCGAGACTGGCGCTCGATCCCAAGTGCTTTGAGGTACGTCACAAGCTGCTGTAGCAGCGCCGTGTACTCGCGCGTGCTCGCCGTATCCTCGCCATGCTCGATTCGCGATATGCGCCATGAGAGCCACACAGCGCGCCTCGCGAGCATATCCTGTGCCTCGCTCGGCTCCCCACCGGTCGCGTCCGTGAGCAGCTGCGTGTACTGCCTCATCAGCTCCCGGTGCTCGGTCCGCCGTAGGTCCAGCCTCTCGACAAAGGCCGGTGTCCACTTGGCGGGTAGGGTCGCGTTACGGCGGTCTCGACGCATGGCTAACTACCCGTCTCCATGTAGGTAAACATTCCGTAAATTGCTGATATCCCTAAGTATATCAGCATAGTCACGGGCGCCGGGGTCGCGATTGCCGAGACGGGTTTGCGACACTTGCCGTGCCGTGTGCGCTCACTGCTCCGTCTCCCGCTGGTACGCTTGCCGCCGGTGTCTCCAGCACCGATCGTGCAAGGTGAGCGTGCGGCACCGTGAGCCGTCCGGCTCGTGCGCCTCACAGCGCTGTACGCGGTCCTCCAGCCGTTCCGGTGCCGGGTCGTCGATCGTGTGCTCTCCGTACGCGTTCACGAGAGCACCCATGCGGCGGCCGTGAGCCAGAGCGGCGCCGTGATCTGAACGACGACAGCGGCGCGGTATAGCCGGCTCAATGCTGGCTCCTGCGCGCTCTGGGGATGTCTAGTTGCCCACCCGAGAAGACGTGCAATACCAATAGATTGCACATCGCGTGCCTCGGTCGAGGCGCGGCAGCGGCTAGCACGCGCTCGGCGTCGTCCCAATGCATGTCTCTGCTCCTCTTGTCTCAACCCCACGCGCCACACCACCAACAGCCGCGCTCGCAGCCGTGGCAGACATACCGGAAGCCGCGCCGCTTGAGCCGCAACGGCGGCTCCAATGCCGGCCGGTAACGCAGCACGTCGGCGAGCGCGTCCCGGTGCTCACGAATGAGTGCGCGCAGCTCGTCCGTGAGTGCAGCCGCCGGCCGTGCTCGGATGCGGCCGTCCACGAGCTCGACCGAGACGCCAGCACGGCGCAGCGCCGAGCGCACAGTGCGAATGGCGCTAGAAGTCCTCATGGTCCTGTTGCTCTTTGGCGCGGATTTGCGGGTCACAATGCCGGCAGCCCTTGCCGTGGCAGTTCAGGCATTCGTAGCGGTAGCCGGTCGCGCCGTTACGGCTACCCCCTAAGAGAGAGCCGTTACGATCCGTAACGATCCGTGACGGTGTTACGCTTCGTAACGGATCGTTACGGCTATCACTGGCAGGGGTATCTGTTACACCCTTCTTCGCGCGCTCGCGTTGTGCTTTCTGCCGACACGCTCCCGAGCAGTACTTTGCGTCACGTCGACGGCCTATGAATGTCTCGCCGCATTGCTCGCACTCGGCCGTGTGTCCGCCGCCGTCGCCAACCCCGAGTAGCTCGTCGGCCGTGCGAAACTCCCGCTCGGCGCCCCACTGGGTGTAAGGGTCGCCGGCCGCCGTCGTCGCGATGCGGAAGCTATAGCCGGTCGTATCGGCCGCAAGGTTGCACTTCAAGCACACGACCAGCCGTTGCTGCTCGTCCTCGGGATCGGGTACGACGGCGTACACGGCGCGCGCGGCGGCCGTGAACGCGACGGAGCCAATGACGCGGCCCTGTGGGGAGTCGGAGCCGCCCTTGCGGAAGTGCCGCACCGCGAGCACGGCGGCTCTCGATTGCTGCGCCAGCTCGGCGACGCCCGCGAGCACCCGCCGCACGTCGCCTTCGTTGTGAGAGTCGGCACGGCCCATATAGGCCGAGAGGGGATCGATGACGATCAGGCGCGGCTTGATCTGCCGCACACCGTCGGCAAGCTGGCTCCAGTGCCGATCGAGGGAGAGCCAGTCTATGCGGCCGTCCTCGCCACGCACGCCCGCGATAATGCGAATGCGTGAGCGATCGGCGCCGGCCGCGTCGAGTCGCGGAATGATAGTGTCCTCGGCGTCGTCCTCGGCCGACAGCAGCAGTACGTCACCCGGCTCGCGCCGCTCGGTATCGCACGGCCACGGCGCCCCCGTGGACACACGCGCGGCAATGTCGAGTGTGGCAAGCGACTTGCCCTTGCCGGGGTCGCCGACGATCAGCGTCGGCTTGCCGCACCACAGCACGCCCGGCCATACCGGCTCGAGCTTGCGCGGCTTGATCGTGCTCGCTTGGATCATGACGAGCGCCGGCTCGTCGCGTGTCTCGCGCTTTTCGTCGGCGACGAGCGCCGGGAAGTCCTCGATCGCGAGCCATTCGCGCAGCACGCCAGCGGTCGGGAATATCTCGGCAAGTGTCGGCCAACCCGTTACCGGCTTGCCGGCCGCGTAGTCGTCGCACGTGTCCTTTGCTGCGCGCACTCTATCGGCCAATTCTTCGTCGGTTACGGCGCACGCTTCGATGAACGTCACCACATCGTCCGCGCTCCAGCCGGCATGAGAGAGCGCACCCGCGAGCGCGAGCGCCAAGTCATGCCGGCCGGACTCGTGCCAGTGCATTGCAACGAGCGCAGCGGCCGCCGTGCGGTTGAGTGCGGCCGTCAGCTCCGCTAAACCGATCTCTACGGCCGGTGAGCGCACGAATGCGTCCCGAGCGTACCGATCTCCGTCCGGGTGCGTACTCGGCGGTATGAGCGACTGACAGCCCGTGGAGCGCAGCTCAACCAAAGTCCGGCCGCCGTGGCGCCACTTCTTCGTGGCGGCACCCGGACACACATACAGCCGATGCGAAGCCGGCCGGCGCTCGCGGCCGTAAATGTAGGTATCGGGCAGGAAGTACGGCGCGGCCTTCACGGCCTCGTCCGCGTCCAAGTCGATGTCAACAAGGCCGCCGCTCGGCTCGCCGAGCAACAGCCCGATATTCGAGTCGGCGCCGTTGAAGTAGTCGCCGACCGTCTCGGCGGTAATGCGCAGCGCCGGCCAGTTCGCGAGCACTGGCGCCTTTTGCTTGTGCGGGATCGGAATGACCGCGCGGCCCTTTTCGATCCAAGCTAGCGCGGCTGTTGTTGTGTCTCTCATAGGTGCGTCCCGTGGTAGAAGACGCGGCCGGCAGCAGGGGAGCCGCCGGCCGCGAGTCCGATCAAGCCGCTTCCGAGTCGCCGTCCTTGCCGAACGGGATCGCATCGTCAAATTCGACGGCCGAGACGCGAATCGCGTCCACCACGTCGCCCTTGAAGCTCACCTTCTCGCGGCGCAAGTGCACCTTGCGCGTGCTCCACTCGGCTACCTTGTTGCCGTACTCGCTCGCGATCATCTTGGCGTTGGTCTTGTTTAGTATTAATCCCCTGTCCTCGCCGACGAAGTAGAGAATCCACTTCGTGTCGTCGCCGACCTTCTCCTGTTCCACGCTGTCGATCTCCAGCGTTTTACCGGCGCGCGGCAGATCGGCCGCCTTGAGGTACTTGGAAGGGAACATGTCGTCTACTGTTACGTCTCTGCTCATGTCGTCACCTTTCATTTGCAGTAGTGAGTGCACCGGCCGCCGCGCCCGCGACGGTCTCGTGCTCGTGCGCGCTCTCGGCGAGCGCGGCTAGCCGCTCGGCTGCGTCGATCAGCTCGACGAGTGCGGCGTCAATATCGGGAGGAAAGGGGCAGCGCTGCCGAAGCGCTCGCCATTCGGCGGCCGTCGAGCGCGCGAGTGCGGCGAGCTCGTTCATGACGTGACTCGACGCGGTAGCCACGCTATGTGGTGGCCGCGTGCGCAGCGCAGCTCAGCCGCGTGCGGTCCACGGCCGGCCGCGATGTAGCCTGTAGCTACAGTGCAGCGGCAAGGTGCGCGCAGCACGACGGGTGCCGCGTCACCGCCGAAAAGATCCGGCGTCTCAGGTTTGCGGGTTGTCCGCTCGGCGGGTAAGATCCGCGTCGATCTCAGCATGTTTCGCACCTTCCGAGCCGGCCTCCAGCGCCGGCTCACTTTCTTCTAGAAGCCGCACAAACAGCTCGGCGAGCGCGTCTAGCAGCGCGTCGTACCGTGCCGTGCGTGCGTCCATATCAGCCTCGGCGCCGGTTCCGCTCGTACAACGCGGCGCATTGGCGCTGCGCCTCCGGCGTCAACATCGAGTACGAGCCGACGCTCACGGCCTCGACCCGGCCGGATTCGACATAGCGCCTGATCGTCATCTCACACGCGCCGAGCCATCGCGCGGTCTGCGAAATGGTCCGCATGTTGGCGAGCGTCTCGCGTAACTCGTCAGACATTCTTATCTCCGGTTCGGTGTTCAACGTGTATACTCTCGGACGAAGCGGCAGCAGATGCCGCCCATCGTTCGAGCAGGTTTTTCGTGAAGCGGGATCGAGACGTATTCGCTCGGGACGAGCGCGCGGCGCGCATCCATGACGCGGCGGCCGAGTCCGGCGTGCCGGTCGGCTCGCTGGCCTTATGGCGAGAGGGTTACGACGAGGCGGCGGATTACTGGCAGGTGCCGAAAAGCACGCTGTACGGCTGGATCAATCCTGCCAAGAGCGCCAACACCCGCATGGGGACGGCTGTTACCAGCAGCGTGCCGGTCCATTACATCGGCCCGCGCCCATATCTCAACGTCACATCATGCCAGCCAGGGATAGACCTATTTCGCAACTATGCTGGCCATGTCAGCCGCGCGAATGGTGCCAAGGGTGGACGGCCACGTAGCAAGAACCTCTAAAGCACGGCCGCCGGTGGCGGGAGGGGGCAGTTACTCGTCGAGACCGAGCCGCGCCTTGTATTCGCGTATCGCGTCGATCGACAGCGGTTTGTCGAGATACCCGGCTTCGCGTCCCGCTTTGATCTCTCTCGGACTGAGCGACGCCAGCTCGTGCGCGTGATCCTCGCAGCACCCGAGCGCGTTCACGTGCAGGAACCATTCGTCCAGCAACTTGTCCGCCGCTTCCGGGTTGCCGAAAGCCTTGCTCATCATGCGCTGCGCCGCGTCGCGCACAATGTCGTCCTTCGTCTTCTTTTTTGGCTTCGGGATCGACTCGTTGAGCTTCTTCGGCCAGCGCCGGAGCCGCCGCAAGCTGTTATCCGTGCGCACGCGGTAGACGGCGCGGACGTTGCTGTTCTCGGTCAGTAGCACATACCGCAGCTCCCGAAACGAGCGCGTGTACGAATGCGTGATCCGGTGCCCGGCGTCGGCGCCTTCGCTCTCGACGTAAGCCACTAGCGCGCGGGTCCGGTAGTCCTTGGCGAAGTCGAGCTTCTTCGGCATGCGGCTATTTCTGGCATTAACAAGTAGGCTTGTCAAGCCAAGGTACGTGTCTACGGTCGCAGAGCCGACGTTTGCCGATCGGTCGTTGCTACTCAATAGCTTGGAGATTTCGCGCCCGGTCGGGCGCAGTTTGCAGAGCCGACGTTTGCCGATCGGTCGTTGCTACGTCAGGAGGAAATTTCGGCCAAGTTGGCCGAAAAATCGTTGCAGAGCCGACGTTGCCGATCGGTCGTTGCTACTCAAGCCCTCGGCGGGCTGTCGCGCCGCAGCACTGGTTGCAGAGCCGACGTTGCCGATCGGTCGTTGCTACAGTCTCTCCCGAGACCCGCGCCGTTGCTTGCTCTGGCGGCGTATTTCCGAGCGGTGGGATAAATTCGGCCGTTCTGAGGCCGTTTCTGAGCCGATTTCAGGCGACCGCTCGCAGGGCAAGGGGTAACCAAGGGTCGGAGGCGATCGGCGATTCTGGCGGCTTCGGCAAAGCCGAGGGCGATTCTGGCGCAAAAAAAGCCGGGCACTGAGGCCCGGCTCGAAGGGGTGCGCCGCGGTCAGTCGATCTGCCCTTTCGTCGCCTCGATCTCGACGCGGATCGTGTGCTCGGCTTGGTCGAGTCCTGCCATGTAGCCGCGCGTGAAGGCTTCGGCGAGCATGATCGACACGAGCACGGTCGAGTCCGGCGCGCCGTGGATACCCTCCGGCGCGCGCTTCTCTATGATCTCGCGCGCGGCGCGGCCGGCGCGTGCCATGAGGCCGCTCATGATCCGTGCCTCGTGCTGATCCCGACCGGCGCGAGCGCGTCGAAGGTCGTCCGCAGCTCGAGCGCGACCGGCCAGCCGGAGATGTCCACCCACGGTCCCGCGACCGTCCGCGAGGCGATGAGCACGCCGTGGTCTACCACGGCATCGGCATCGTGCCAGTCGGCCCAGTGCGACGTTTCCGGGACGCGGTAGACGCGCTGGCCGCCGGACTGCATGTCGACCTTGCGCAGACTCGACCGCTCCGGTTCCCGCCGCGTCTCGACGGAGAACATGCTGCCGCACGTGACGCACTTGCGCGCGCCGGGGACGTACCCGGCTTCATGCCATGTCATGTGTCCGCCGCAGTCGGGACACGGCGGCAACGGCACGTCCCACCACGCGGTATTCGGCGGCAGCGTTCCCATGTCGATGTCGACCGGCGAGCATTCGTCGGCGGAGACGTAGGTGCCGCGGTAGAGGCGCAGTTCAGACTCGGGGCCGTAGCAGCGTAGACGGGTGAGATAGACTCGGGTGTTAGCCATGATCGTTACTCCTCGGGTAACGGTTGTGGTCAGAGCCGGCGGCGTGGTCGCACACGTCGTCGGCTCGCTTACCTGCCCGGCCGGCAGGATTCGGATAGCCGTCGCTCGAAGCGTTCGTCAGAGCGGCGGAAAAGGATCGAAAGCATGTGAAGGCGGGCTCGTGCGTCCGACATGCAGCCGTAGAGGCACGAGCGGCGGCGGGCACTCGGTCCGGGCTTTCGCCCGTGGGGTACACTATCTGAAGCCATTGGTAGCCCTCCTGTTCAGGGTTGCTGGTGGTCAGGCTCCGGCGGCGTGTTGACGCACGCGCCGGGGCCGCCTCAAGCGTATGTCACCCAAGGCATTTTTTCACGGTAGGTAATTCGAGTTTTCGAGCCAACGCGTCCTCGGCACCATGGTTTATCTACACGTTTCCGCAGCACCCACGGCTTATCCACGCCTCGAGTGCCCGGCGGGGAATCGGCGCAACGGAGCTGCGCGCCGGCCATGACATGCTCGTCACCTCTTGGCCGGGCGCTGCCACTTAAAGCGTTCAGTCAACCACCGGACACAACGGCGCCCATCGATGTGAAGCGCTTCACAACGCCGGATGCCTCGGGCTGTATCCTCCGCGACTGAGCGACGCGAAGGATGACGGCATGAGCAGTGGAGAAAAGGTCGACCCCACGAACACATACGTTCTCGAAGAGACTGCGGTCACGAAGGCGATGACGATCGAGGAATTGGCGAAACTGGCGACTACCGCGCCCGATGGCGGTCTCCGGCATGAAAACGGTGCGCCGAAGCCGTTCGAGGGGGAATGAAACCGCCGGGGCGTGCGCTAAAGCGCCGCCCGCATCGAGAGTCCTCGAGCCGCTTGCAGCCGACCGCGCGTTCCGCCGCTCTACTCCGTCGGGGAGATTTCGCCGGCTTGCTCGAAGACGCACATCTCGCCGTCGGAGCCCGCGAGCCGCCAGGTTCCCTCTACTCCGGCCGCGGTGATCACGACGATGTCGCCGGGGGCCACGCCCGGCGGAGGGGGAATGCGAACCTCGAGCAGCGCGGGCTGCGGTGATCCGCCGACGCGCGCAGGCTCGAGCTGAGACAGCGTCCACTTCGCGTCGTAGGAAATGCCGTTGATTTCGATCGGATTCGTCACTGTATCTCCCCGGTCGGATGCCACTGCCCGGTCGGCGATGCAACGCATGTGCCAGCCCGCGCGTAGCGGAGCGGATGCCCGGACCGGCGACGCAGCAGCCCGCGGCACCGGGAGCCCGCCCAGGCTCCTAGCGCGACTTCGGCACGATCGAGATGCCGCCGTTGCGCTCGAGCACGGCGTACTCGATCTCGTCCATGCGTTTCAGGCCTTGCAGCTCGCGCGCCGCGTTCAAGACGTCGCTCTCGTCCACGCGCGCCTTGTGCATGCGATCCGCCAGCGGCTTGCCGTGCTCGACGATGACCATCGGCACGCCCTCGACGAGCCGATCGAGCTTCGGCCACTTCCTCTTGAGCAGCGACAAGGTGATGTCGAGGAGAACGAGGGTGATGATCAGCAGGAAGGCGTTCGTCACCGAGAAGTCGTCGCCGAGCAGCGCCTGCTGCGTGGTCTCGGCGATGATCAAGAGGAGCACGAAATCGAAAGTCGTCGTTTGGCCCAGCGTGCGTTTACCGCCGATCCGAAACACGACGAGCAGGAACAGATAAATCGTCACGGCGCTGAGGAAGGTGTCCATCGCGGCAGCTCCATCGCTCGTCCCGCCCGGCCCGCGGCGCTCGCGCCGTCACGGGTAGACGAACTGACTGAACATCACCATCTCCCCGCCCTCGACGCCGACGCGGCCGCGCACGCGCCACGGCCGCTGCGGCTCGACCTCGAACGTCGCGCGGAGCGGCTCGCCGGCATGGGCCAACGCGAAGACGTAGATCAGCCGGTCTGCGGCCGCCTCGACGCTCTCGGGCTCGGGCGTGATGCGGTCGACCTGCACCGACTCGACGTACGCGCGGTCCATCCAGATGCGTGCTCGGTCGCCGGTCGGGACGGTTTGCGCGGCCACGCCCACCATCATCGGAGATTGCATGCGCCAGAATCGGTAGTACTCGACGGTGAGCGTGCCGTCGGCGGCCGTTGCCTCCGCGTGCCCGAGAAGGCCCTTGCCGAACAGTCCGAGAATCGCCGCGACGACGATCAGCGCGAGAACTGCCCAACCGAAGCGCTCGACGATCCACGTGCGGCGCTGAAACTCCATGTCCTCGGAGATTTCGAGATCCGATGATCGGCGCTGATCGGACATGCCTTTCCGACGGAATGAACGGCGGCCCCGGCGTGATGCAGTAAACGTGCCAGAGTGTTTCGAGATCAGCGGGAAGGGACGGGATCGGAGAGGGACGCAGCGACGATCGATGCACGAGCGAGAGCGCGCGTCGCGCAGCGCGACGCTGCCGCCGGGCGAGTGCTCTGCGCGCGTCAGATCTCCTCTTCTATCCGGTCGGTGAGGACTTGGATCTGCGACGTCAGGCCGATCGCATCCTCGATATCGACCTGGAAGGCGATACCCGATCCCGGCTCGCCGTCGAAATGGCCGGCCTCCGCGATCGTCTCGAGAATGCGCCGACTCAGGTGCTCCTCGACGACCAGAATGACGATGTCGCGGTGTCGAGTGAGGTCGAGACCGAGAAAGGTCTTCTCCTGCCGCAGGCCCTCGCCGCGCGCGCTCGTGATGACGGTGGCGCCAGTGGCCCCGGCCTCCCTGGCGGCCTTCAAGATCGGTTTGACCTTCGCGTCCTCGGTCAGCGCGATCAGCAGCTTAAATTGCACCTTTATCTCCTCTCTTCAGCCAAGTGTACAGCCGAAAGACGTGGGCAAACAGCAACAGCGATGCCGCCGGCCCGAATAGCGCGAGCACGATCAGCCCGAAGCCGTCCGTGAGTGCCGCGCGCCCGGGCATCGCGTTCGCCGTGGCGATCCCATAGGAAGCGATCAGGGGCACGGTGACCACGGAAGTCGCGATCCCGCCGCTGTCGAGCGCGAGCGGGACGATCGTCCTCGGCGCCGTGAGCGCGAGGATTCCGACGAGGATGACGGCGCCGCAGAGCAACGGCTCGAACGGAATGCCGGTCACGATGCGCACCGTTCCGACAGCCAGGCCGGCGGCGACGCCGAGCGCCACGACGAGGCGTAAGCTCCACGGCCGGACCGTGCCGCCCGACAGCTCGCGGAGCCGCTCCGCGACGGCGATCAACGTCGGCTCGATCAGCGTCGCGGTGAACCCGATCAATGCGGAAAAGACCACGATCGGGACGTAAGTGCCGGGATGCGTGATGTCGACGGCCCGCTCGACGAGCTCCGCCGCCATCGTGGCGCCCGTGGGGAGCACGGACGCCGCAAGACCCGCCCGGAACAGCGTCAAGCCGACGACGACGTAAACGAGCCCGGCAAGGATCCTGCCGACATTCGGTACTGCTGTGCGCACCGCTCCGACGTGAAACACGGCGAACAGGATGGCGATCGGCACGAGATCGCGCGTCGTGCCGAGGGCCTCCAGCGCCAGGGTGCGCAGTAAGTCCATTACCCTCCGAGTGCCACGGCCGCGAGCTGAATCACGATCATCGGCATCAGGCTCGCGCCGGCGATGAGGCCGAACCCGTCGGTAATCGGGTCGCGCGCGTCGATCAGGGACGCGAGCCCGGTTCCGAGCGTCATCATCAGCGGTATGTTGACCGCGGAGGTCGCCGCGGCGCCGGCGTCGAAGGCGACCGCGGCGAGCGGCGAGTCGTGCGACAGCGCGATCACCGTGGCGAGCGCGTAGCCGGGCACGACGAACCAGGCCGTCGGCCACCCCTTGACGATCCGGAACACGCCGGCCGCGACGGCGAGCCCGACCGCTGCCGCGACGATGTAGCGCAGCAGATCGCTGAAACGCTCGATATCCGCCGCGGTGCCGCCGAGCCTCCCCGCCGAGGACGCCGTCGCGGCCGCCTGATCGGCGACGGAGGCGAGCGCGGGCTCCGCGACGGTGCTGCCGAAGCCGAGCGCGAAACCGAACGCGATCAGCAGGATCAGGCTACCGCGCCGCGCGAGCCCGCCGGCGAGGCTCTCGCCGATCGGGAAGATGCTCATCTCGAGACCGCGCACGAACAGCGTGAGGCCGATCAGCGTGACGACGATGCCCGCGATCCGCTCGCCGAGATCCGCCATCGGCTGGCCGACGATGAACCACTGAAAAAACACGACGACGCCGAGGATCGGCAGAAAATCGCGGCAGTTCCTGCCCATTTCGCGGAGGAGCGCAAGTAGTTGATGCAGCATGTGAGGGGTCGTTTTTCCTGGTCCGAGTCGGCGGCCATACTACCGGACTGCCGAGGACCGGAGGAAATCCGGACAGGAACGTCCCGCGACGCGGGAGGCGCCGGGCAGGAGGACGGGAAGGTCGGAAAATGGTGTCAGACACTCGTGTCTGACACCATTTTGTCGGCGCGTCTAGAACGCGACGTCGAAGCCGACCCTCAGGACGCGCTGGCGCCAGTCGTAGATGTTGCTCGCCACCGGCAGGAGCGTGCCGAAGCGGTTCGGGTCTTCCTCGCCGAACACGTTGATCACGCTCGCGGAGAGGTTCACCGGGCCGAGCGTCGTGCCGCCGACGATGTCGAGCGTCGTGAACGGCTCCCGCTCGTTGATCTCGTTCGGCGCGCTGTTCGCCCCTTCTCCAAGCTCCGAGATATAGCGGAGCGTGGCGCGCGCGAAGTGATCGCCGCGGCGCCATGTCAGCGCGAGGTTGCTGCGGAGCTCCGCGAAGGTGTTGCCGCCGACGTTTTCCTCGGCGACGAGCCCGTCGGTCGAGATTTCGTACTTGTCCGTGTAGACGCCGGTGAGACGCAGGTTCCAGTCGCTGCCGAGCCCGAAGAAATCGTAGTTCAGCGTGAAATCGACGCCGGCCGTCTCGCGGAAATCCTGGTTGATGAAGCTCGTGATCACCGTCGCGATGTCGACGCCCGTGACGCAGTCGTCCGGAGCCGGCTCCCCGGAGTTCGGATCCCACCGCCCGGTGACCTCGCACACCTCGGCGGGGTTCGGGGCGTCGTCGAACAGCACGATCTGGGGGTTATCGAGGAAGCCGTCGGCCATGTCGGTCTCGATCAGCCCCTGGGCACTTTCGGCCGTGACGAGGTTCTCGAAGTAGACGTCCCAGTAGTCCAACGACAGGCTGAGGTTGTCGTTCACGTCCCACGTGAGGCCCACGGTCCAGTTCTCGGAGGTCTCGGGCTCGAGGTTCTCGTTGCCCTCCGTCAAGCCGCGCGCGTTGATCCCCTCGCCGCCGATCGGGATCGTGCTTGCGCCGCCCGGGCTCCGGCCGAAGAGCTGGATCTCCGTCGGCATCCGGAACGACGTGCCGTACGTGCCGCGCAGTGCAAAGCTGTCGGTGGCGTTCCAGATGAACCCGATCTTCGGATCGGTGCTCGACGCCCGGTCGAACTTCTCGCGCCGCGCGGCGAGTTGCACCTCGAGGCTCTCGGCCGGGTACATCACGAGCTCCGCGAACAGCGAATCGGCGTTACGGGTGCCGCTGAAGTCCGGAATCGCGGGCTGATTGAATCGGTAGCCGGTGCCGGTGACCGGGTCGAAGCCCTGCCGCACGAGCTCGTCCCAGCGCTGAGAGAAGTCCTGCTCGCGCCGCTGCAGACCGATGGCGATGCCGGTCGCGCCGCCCGCCATCTCCCACAGCTCGCCGACGAACTTGATCTCGGCCGCGCGAAGCTCCGCGTCCCCGTCGTTGCGCCGGTTGCCGACCACGAAGTCGAGCATCGCCGGATCGTTGTAGTTGGGATCGCCGGGAGAAGCGAGCGCGCTGTTCGCGAACGGGTTGAACCAGAAGCAGCCGATCTCGGTCGCGCCTTTGAACTCGCCGGTGGGATCGGTCTCTGGGCGATACGGGCAATCCTGTCCGCCGTAGCCGTTGATCGCGTTCAAGAAGCGCTCGCTCACGACGTCCTTGTTGATGAAGAACGTGCGGCTTCGGGACATCCACGTCGCGGCCGACCACTCCCAGTCCTCTCCGATCGGGCCGGTCATCGCCAAGCTCACGCGGTACGTGTTCTGCCCGGTGCGATGCAGCGCGCCGATCCTCTGGTTGGCCGGGCTCAGGAACCGGCCCCACCAGCGATACGGCTGGACCACGAAGCTCGGGTCCATCTCATGCTGCGCAATGACGCCGGGATTGTCCGCGGGCACGACCGGCAGCGGCGTCAGCAACGGCGTGACGAAGCCGAACGGGATCTCGAAGTCCGTCTGCGCGAAGCCGAGCTCGCCGTTGGCCGTGATCCCGTTGCCGAAGTCGTGCCGCATCAGCGCGAGGCCGTTCCACTGCTCGGAATCCGGCTGCATCGTTCGCCCGAGCGAGTTCACCTGCCCGCACGCGTCGCCGTTGATCACGCCCGCGCGCAGCCCGCTCGGCCCCGCGAGACGCGGGTCCTCGCAGAGCGGGTCCGGGAAACGGCCGGCGACGGGCGATCCGACCTCTCCCGGGACGAACGAGCCCGGGTTTGCGAAGCTCGAGATCAGCGTGTTCGCGAGCCTCTCGCGGTCCCACAGATCCTCGGCCAGAATCAACGAGGTCTTCTTGAACTCGATGCCGGCGACGACCCCCGAGTCGTCGCTCTGGGAGCCGGTGATGAAGCCGAAGCTGAAATCGCCGCCTTCCTCCGAAGCCTCGATCTGCTGCATGTCCAGACGGACTTCGCTGCCCTCGAAGTTGTCGCGCGTGATGTAGTTGACGACGCCCGCGACCGCATCGCTTCCGTAGATCGCCGAAGCGCCGTCGAGCAGCATCTCGATGCGCTCGATCATGATGGACGGCGCCATGTTGTTCACGTCGACGCCGGTGCCGCTGCCGTCGATCGTCTGCCTTCGCCCGTTCAGCAGAACCAGCGTGCTGCGGTTGCCGAGGCCTCTGAGGTTGATAGTGCTCGTGGGCGAGTTGCCGCCGCCCTCCTGGGTGTTGATCGTCGCGATGCCTCCGACGACCTGCGGCATGACCTTGAACATCTCCGCCAACGAGTTGCTTTGCTGAAGCTGGATCTCGGTGTTGTCGATGATCTGAACCGGCTGCGCGAAGTCGGCCTGCCTGCGGATCGAGGACCCGGTGACGACGACCTCCTCGAGCTGCTCTTGCTGAGCGTGCGCGGGAATCCCGACCAGGCCGGCGCAGACGACGGCCACGGCGGACGCCAGAGTGCGATAGCGAAGCTCCGCTGCATTCATGATGGTCCCCCCTCCCTTGTGTCGCTCGGGCTGCAAGCCGGCAGGCGGCGCCGCCCAGCCCGGTGTCCGAGGCGTTTGCTGCGGCATTCTAGGGCAACAGTCTCGACGGGCGATGTGAAGAAGTGCGGCAGTGGCGTGGCGTTTCCATCACAACCGGGCGCTACGCGGCCCCGCGCCTTGGGATTGGCCGTTTGCCGGCGCCGCCCTTCAGTATGGGAAGAACGCCACATACCGTCGCTGAATCGGCACTGGCACACGTCCGCTCGCGTTCGTAGCATCCCTCCGAGCCTACCGGCCGCGTTCGGCCGCGTACGCGCTTCCGCTTGAAGTTTTCACGAACCATCGAGATCGCCTTCATGAGACTATCGAGGAACTTGCTCGCTCGTCGCTTCGCGCCCGTGCTCGCTACGCTGCTCGCCGCCTCTTTCGTCGACGCCCAGGAGGGCTTTCCGCTCGACGGCACGTGGCGCGGCGAATGGGGATCCGGCAATGTCGTCGTCATCGCAATGGAATGGGACGGCGAACGCATCGAGGGCATGATCAATCCCGGACCGCGGGCGGTCCCGTTCACGTCGGCGGTGCTCGAGCCCGAAACGTGGACCGTGCGGATCGAGGCGCAAGGCGCCGACTCCGAGCCCATTCGCATCGAAGGGCAACTGAAGGACATTGGGTCCTACAACCGCTACGTCGAGGGCACGTGGACCGTCGGAAGCGAGCGATATCCTTTCAAGATCACGCGGGAATGACGCCGTGCGAACCGTCTTGACCGAAGCGGCGATCGCCGGCACGGCCGCTCTCGTGCTGGCCGCGACGGCCTCGCCATCCGACGCGGCCGCGCAGCCCGCCGCCGGCTCGCCCGAAGCCGCCGAGCACGGCAGCCGTCCCACGCCGCGTTTCCCGGACGGCACGGTCCGTTTCGATCGGCCGCCCGGCGAGAAGGGCTACTGGGGCCCGGCGAGCGTCAGCTCGCTGTTCGAGCGGGGCGTCGAGGTGGAGATGGACGAGAACGGCCTGCTCGCCGACATCGGCGACGCGAGCAAGGTCGCGCCGTTCCGGCCGTGGGCGGAGGCGCTCTACCGTTACCGGCAACAGAACGGGCTGAAGGACGATCCGGTGAAGAAGTACTGCATCTCGCCGGCCGGCCCGCGCCACCTGCATACGCCCGGAGGATTCCGCATCGTTCAGGACCGTCACTACGATCGCGTCTACATCCTGTTCGGCGGCGGCAACCGCAACTGGCGCCTGATCCACATGGACGGCCGCGAGGCGCCGAATCCCGAGGAGGTCGTGGGCACCTACTACGGCCATTCCACCGGCCGGTGGGAAGGCGACACGCTGGTCGTGGAATCGAGCGGCTTCAATGCCCGGTTCTGGTTCTCGAACGGCGGGCTGCCGCACACGGAGGCACTGCGCCTCGTCGAGCGCTTCTCGCGTCCCGATTTCGACACGCTGAAGTACGAGGTCACGATCGACGACCCGTACACCTACACCCGCCCGTGGACGGCGGAGTGGACGGTCGATTGGGTCGAGGGCGGCGAGATCGAGGAGCGGTTCTGCGAGGATCAAAGTTGACCGTGTCGGAGCGAACGGCGTGAATCGGGCGGGGGCGGCGCTCCCGTCGGTCACGAGCTCCTCTCGGGCACGAGGAGGCAAAAAAATGATACGAAACGGCTTTCGACTCGTTATCGGCGCTTTGCTCGCGGCGGCTGTCGCGGCCCCGGCGCTCGCGCATCATTCGTTCCGTTCACAGTACGACTCGAATCAGCCGATCACGCTGACCGGTGTGGTCACGAAGATCGAGTGGCTGAATCCGCACGTCTACTTTTATATCGACGTCACGAACGAGGAGACGGGCGAGATCGAAAACTGGGCCTTCGAAATGGGCCCTCCACACATGCTGCAACGCCGCGGCTGGAAGCGAAACTCGATGAACATCGGCGACATCGTCCAGGTCGAGGGGACTCGGGCGCGCGACGGCAGTCTCACGGCGAACGCCCGGCGCGTGATGATGACGGCCACCGGCCAGGTGCTCGGCGCCGCGTCGAGCGAAGGCCAGACGATCACCGGCAACTGACTTTCGGAGGCACGACGTGATGCAGCGTTCGAGCACGCGCGCCGCAACGGCCGTCGCCCTCGTCGCCGGCGGTCTCGCCGTCGCGGCCGTCCACGCCCAGGACCGCGACGCGGAGAAGCCGCGGCCGGCGCCCCACTGGCCGAACGGCATTATCAGCTTCACCGGCCCGCCGGGCGAGGTCGGCAACTGGGACGGGCGCGCCGGTGCCACGCTCTTCAACAACAATCGCGAGGGCGCGATCGACAACCCGCGCTACAACCTGCCGACCAACCTCGACATCGACGAGGTGCCGTTCCAGCCGTGGGCACGCGCGCTGTACGACTACCGGCAGGCGACGTTCACGAAGGACGACCCGCACACGCGCTGCATGCCGTCCGGCGGCGCGCGAATGTTCCACACGCCTTACGGCATGGAGATACTTCAGCTTTTCGATTCCCAGGAAGTGATCTTCGTGAGCGTCGGCTCCCCTCATTCCTGGCGCGTCGTGCACATGGACGGCCGCAAGCATCCGGAGAATCCCGAGCCCTCGTTCTTCGGCCACTCCATCGGATGGTACGAGGGCGATACGCTCGTGATCGATACCGTGGGCTTCAACGAGAAGTTCTGGCTGAGCCGCGAGGGTGTTCCGCATACGTCGCAGCTGCATACGATCGAGCGTCTATCGCGGCCGGACTTCGATACGCTGAAGTACGAGATCACGATCGACGACCCCGGCGCCTACACCGCCCCCTGGACCGGCGGCTGGTACATCCCATGGGTCCCGGAGAACGAGCCGTTCGATTACCTGTGCCAGGAAAACAATCTCGACGCGGAGCGGATGGTCGGCCCTCAGGGGTGATTCGGCGCGCGTCGGCGGCTTCGCGGCCTCGACTCTGAAGGCTGGTCTTCGCCGCCGGCGCCCCGGCGGCGAAGACCTTCCCCCCTCTCAGCGCCCTTCCCCCCGGCCGCGCCGAATCTCGTCCACGATGGCGTCGAGCGCAGGGATCGGCTTTCCCGGATCCGTCTGCGGCAGCGAACGAATGAAAGCGTGAATCGCGCCGGCGTCCTCGTCGGAGAGGACGTCGGCGGTATAGGGCGGCATCCGCGTCGGCAGCGGCGGATTGCGGAGATACGTCGTGAAAGCCGCGCGCGACAGCCGCATCGGGACGAGCGTCGCGCCGCCCGGGACGCCGGAATAGCCCGCGCCGGAATAGAGATGACACGCGTAGCAGCCGAACCGGACGTAGAGCTCCCGGCCCCGCTCGACGTCGTCGGGCCGGGCAGCGTCGGCCGCCGGCGCCGGAGCTCGTTCCTGCGCCGACAAGCCGCCGGCCGCGGCGAGCAGCGCGGCGAGGACCGGCGCGCGAAACCGCGATGAGACCGCTCGCCTCATTTGTGCGTCACCGCGGCTGCGTCACGACGTCGATCAGAGCCGGCTCGCCGCGCTTCACGCGCGCGATGCCGCGCTCGAGCGCCGGTCGCAGGTCGCGCGGGTCCGTGATCGGCCCTTCGCCATACACGCCGAACGACTCCGCCATCTTCGCGTAGTCGATGTTCGGATCCCGCAGCGTCGTGCCGATATGGGCGCGATCCGCGCGCCGGTTGTGCCAGTTGGCCATGCGCTGCATGAACATGACTTCCTGGTGGTACGCGCGGTTGTTGTGCATCACGGTGAGGAGCGGTATCCGGTGGTGCGCGGCCGTCCACAGCACGGCCGGCCCGTAACAGAGATCGCCGTCCGTCTGAATGTTGATCGACAGCCGACCGTGGCGCCGGTTCGCGAGCGCGGCGCCGACGGCCGCCGGCGCCCCGTAGCCCATGCCTCCGGCACCCTGCCCGCCGATGTAGTGGTAGTGCCGCTCGAAGCTCCAGAGTCGCCCCGGCCAGCCGCTGAGAAACCCTTGCGGCGACACGAGCGACCAGTCCTCGTCCTTGACGAGATCCCAAATCTCCGCGCAGAGCCGCGCGACGCTGATCGGGCTCGCGTCCCAGCCGAGCCGTGCCCGCGCGACGGCCTGCACCCGCTGCTGCACGTGCACTTCGGCGATGCGCTCGCGACGCGCGGCATATTCCCGGCGGCGCGATGCGGTGACGAGTCGGCGCACCTCCTCGATCAGACCCGGCAGCGAAGCTTCGGCGTCCGCGGCGACGACGAGCTCTCCGCGCGCCGCAGCCGGAGAGAGCTCGTAGTTGCCCGCCATCATCAGCTCGGCCGAGCTGATCGTGAGCTCTACCGCGCCCTCCGGCGCGCGTCCTCCGGACGTCTCGAGGTTCAGCACGACGTCGGCGTCGCCGACGCCGCTCCCCGCGAGCGGATGGCGCGACGGAAAGTTCACTCGGTCGTTGCCCCCTTCGACGGGCGCCGCGAGCAACTCGGCGAGCTCGACAAGGAGATCGATTCCGTGCTGCGAGCGAGCCGCGCGCCCGCAGCGGATCTTCGGGTTCGCCGCTTCGACGAGACGCCGCGCAATCTCGCGCAGCGACGCGGGGTCGGCGGACGGGGGACGCGGCATCGCGAGCTCCGGCACCGCAGGCGGGCGCTCCGGCATCGGCGCGGTCTGCATGTCGAGATCGACGACGAGAAGCACCGGAGCCGTGGGCGGCGTCATCGCGAGCCGGTAGGCCTGCACGGCCGACTCGGCAAAGTCGCCGAGGGTGAGCGGCTGGCGATCCCACTTCACGTAGTCGCGAACCATCGCCGCCATGTCGGTAGCGGCATGGGCCCGCACGGCATCTCGTCCGAGCCCGGCGATCAAGTAGACCGGCACGCGGTCGCCGTATGCGTTATAGATCGCCATCGAGGCGTGCTGAATGCCGATCGTCCCATGCAGCAGCGCGGCCATCGGCTTGCCCTCGATCTTCGCGTAGCCGTGCGCCATCGCGACGGACGACTCCTCATGGCAGCAGGTGAGGAACTCGGGGCTCGTGTTGTCGCCGTAATTGATGATCGACTCTTGCAGGGAGTCGAAGCTCGAGCCCGGATTCGCCGCGGCATACTCGATGCCGAGCGACTTGATGACGTCGACCATGAAGTCGGACTGGGGGCGCTCGACGATGATCGGCGGAAGCGGAGGCAATCGGCCGCCGGTCTCGGCCGCGACGTCGGCGTCGGAAGGAAGCGGTGCGGCCGGCGCGGGAGGCGCCGGCTGCGCCCCGGCCTCGTCGGCCGGCCGCCCTGCGGCCACCGCGGCCGCCGCACCGGCGGCGACGCCCTTCAGAAACCCACGCCGGCTCGACACTCCTTCCGGCTCGTGACTACCGTCCGACGGCAACGCTCGGCTCGGCGCGCACGACGGCCCGCTCGGCCGGCGAGACCCAGTAGCGCGGCTTGACCCACCAGATCGTCAAGGTCGCAAGCGTCGAGATCGTCCCGAACACGATCATGCCGGAGGTGAAGTTGCCGTAGGTGTCCGCAAACCAGCCGAAAACCGGCGGCCCGGCAGCGAAGCCGAGGTTCACGCACACCGACATGATCCCCATCGTCATGCCGATCCGTTCCATGCCGAAGTAATGCTTCGTGAGAATCGGCACGTCGACGATCAGCCCGCCGTGCGCGACCCCGCGCACGACGATGAACAGCAACAAGGTGCCGATGCCGACGACCGGCAAGCCGAGGAAGATCGAAATTCCGCAAAGCAGATAGAAGAACGCGATCCCGCGGATCGAGAAGCGGTCGTAGAACCATCCGGAGCCGACCTTCGCGAGCACACCGATGATCGCGAGCAGGCTGCCCGCCCACGAGATCGTCGTCTGCAGATCCATGCCGCGGTCGAAACGCAGGAAGTTCACGTAGTTCTGCATCAGCGCCTGGTCGACGCCGGACACGATGAAGATGCCCGCCGCAATCAGCCAAAACGCGGGCTCGCGGCTGATCGTGCGGAAATGCTGCCACATGCTGACGCCGCTCTTCGACACGGACGGGGCGTCGACGATCTTGCGCGTGCCTTCACTCTTCGCCATGAAGACGAGCCAGAGCGGCACGGCGATGAGCAACGGCCCGATCGAGAGCAGCGCGACGATCTCCCGCCAATTCATGACCTCGAGCAGCGGCGGCCACACCTGCGGCATCACCACGCCCCCGAAGCTCGTGGCCGTGAGGACGATGCCCATCGCAAGCCCTTGATTCGCCGAGTACAGCCGCGCCACGATGACCTTCATCGCCGCGACGATCGACGCGGCCGAAAACCCCTCAAGCGCGCCGGCGAGGTAGTAGACGGGCAGATTCGTGGCGAACAGGAAAAGCGCCATGCCCACTCCGCCGACGGCGGTGCCGGCGAGGACCGTCCACCGGCCGCCGACCTTGTCGATGAGCATGCCCATGCCGAGCGCCGCGATCGCACCGATCAGGAATCTCGCCGTGGCCAGGAGGTTGACCTCTGCGTTGGTCCACCCGAATTCCTGCATGGCCGGCCCGTACATGAAGGGGAGCGAGTAAGTCGGGACGCCGAACGCGAAGAACACCAGGAGGAAGGCCACGACCATCATCGGCCAATTCGCGGCGAGTTCTTGTCGCGCTGTGCTCATATCGAAGCTCCCCCGATCACCACGTGCGCATGATGCCCACGAGCGGGCCGGCGTGTCGAGCGTGCCCGGCTCCCCTCGCCGAATCCTAAGGGCCGCTCCCGCCGCGTACCAGTGCCAAAACGCCTCGCCTCTATGGCTTTCCCGCCAGATCGCGAACCGCGACCCGATCGCCCGCCGCGCTCACCGGGCACGGCGCCGGCGTTCGTGACCTATGGTAATGTTGCCATACTGCCGGACCGGGCTGCGGCGATGAAAGCGGTGAAGAAGGGGCAACAAGAGATCAAGCATCTGCTGCTGACGCGCTTTCGGATGCGCCAGCTCGTCGCGTACATCGCGGTTTACGAGCACCGCAACATTCAGGCCGCCGCGCGGGAGCTCTCGCTCGACCACTCCACGGTATCGAAAAGCATCTCGGAGATCGAGGACATTCTCGAGACCGAGCTGTTCGCGCGGCATACCCGCGGCGTGACGCCGACGCCGGCCGCCGACATCCTCTACCGGCACGCGCGGCAGATCGTCAATCAATGCGCGCGCACCGCCGCCGAGCTTTCGCAAATCAACTCCGAGCCGTCCACGCACATCGTGATCGGCTGCGTCTCGTATCTCGACACGGTGGCAGTCAAGGCGTTGACGCGCTTCAAGGCGCAGCGCGAGGAGGGGCAGATCATCCGGCTCGTCTTCGGCCGCACGAAGGATCTGCACCGGCGCCTGCAGCTCGGAGAAATCGATTTGGTCATCAGCCGGTTAGGGATCGCCGAAGATCACGGCGACATTCAATGCGTGAAGGCGTACGACGTCGGCGACATCATCGTCGCGCGCAGCGATCATCCGTGCGCCGGCCGCGACGACATCTCGCTCGACGACCTGATTCACTTTCCGTGGATCCTGCCGCCGCCGAACAATCCGTTCAGGAGCTACCTCGAAGGCTTGTTCTATCACGAAGGGCTGCCGTTGCCGAGCAACGTCTTCGAGATCGCGTCGATGTTCGCCGCACGGGACATTCTGCTCGCCGACGGCAGTGTCGTCTGCACGCTCCCATCGAAGAGCTTGCGCACCGACATCGAGGAAGGCCGGCTGGTCCGCCTGAACGTTCCGATCCCCCTGAACCCGCCGCCGGTCGGGGTGCTGCATAAGCGAGATGCGACGATGGACCGCTATGCCGAGGATCTGATCCGCGCGTTACGTGAAACGGTGAACTGAGCCGGGCCGTGCCCTCCGCTCTCCGGAGCTCCGGCCTACGCACTCGATCTGACGGATCGCCCATATCCCCGTCGGTGTTATTCATGACGATGGGCGGATGCGTGCAATAGAATTTCATCGGTCGGGCTCGAGCCCGAGCCGGACCGAGCGAGGGAAACCCGCTCGGAATTCGTCGTGCAACACCTTCACGTCGGGCGGCAGGCCGCCGACGGACGAAGCGAGAGGGTAGGATGAACGTTCACTCATCGGTTTTGGCGCGGATTTGCCTCGTCGGGACGTTGATCGCCGGGCCGGCCGCGGCGCATCACGCATTCACGGCTCAATACGACCAGACCAAGCCGATCTCGCTGACCGGCGTGGTAGTGAAGATCGAGTGGCTGAACCCTCATGCCTACTTCTATATCGACGTCGAGGACGAGAAGACGGGCGAGGTCGTCACGTGGGCGGCGGAGCTCGGCTCCCCGGTGTCGCTCGTGCGCCGCGGGTGGTCGCGGAACTCGATGAAGATCGGAGACGTGGTCCAGGTGGACGGGATCCTCGCGCGGGACGGCAGCTCGTCGTTGAACGCTCAAGCCGTGATCCTCACGAGCACCGGGCAGCGCCTCTTCGCCCGCTCGCCGTCCGAGGAACGGTCGGTGCAGACCGAGAGCGGCAACTGACCCGGGGACCGCGTCGCCTCGCCGTTCCCCTTTCCGACGTGCGGCTATCGATAAGCTCGAGGAGACTGAGCATGCACTCAACGCGTTACCGCGCGATCCGGCTCGCATCCGTGGCGCTCGCGGCTCTCGCTCTGTCACAGGCGGGAACCGGCGCGTTCGCGCAAGACGGGAAGGAGAGCGCGACTGCGCCGCCGACGCCCCGTCTGCCCGACGGCACGCCGAATCTCGGGCCGCTGGAGGACGGCAAGGGCTACTGGGGCCGCGGCCCCGGCCCGATGGTCGGCGGCGCCGACTATCCTCCGGCCGATCAGATCCCGTTCAAGCCGTGGGCGCGCGCGCTGTACGACTATCGACAAAAGACGCTCGCGAAGGACGATCCGCACGTGCGCTGCGCCCCTCCGGGCGGGCCGCGTCAATTCGCGGTGCCGTTCGGGCTGCAGATCGTGCAGGTGCCGCGAATGAAGCGCATCTTCATCCTTTCCGGCGGATCCACTCGCCCGTGGCGCGAGATCTACATGGACGGGCGGCCCCATCCGGACCCGGATCTGTTCAACCCGAGCTACTTCGGCCACTCGGTCGGTCACTGGGAAGGCGATACGCTCGTCGTCGACACGGTCGGATTCAACGAGCGCTTCTGGATACACCGTGAGGGTTACCCCCACACGGAAGCTTTGCATCTGATCGAGCGCATTTCGCGTCCGGATCTGAACACGCTCCGCTACGAGGTGACCATCGACGACCCGCATGCGTATACACGTCCATGGACGGCGGTGTGGACCAAGACCTGGGAGCCGGACTCGGAATTCATCGAGTACTTCTGTCACGAGAACAATCGCGACCAGTACCATATGGTCGGGCAGTGACGAAACGAGCGTCTCGCGCGGCAACGCGGGCCTGTCCTTCCGCCGGGCACGGCCGGCACGGCGATGCGCCGGCGCTCGAAACAGCCAAAGGAAAGACGCGAATACAATGATCATCGACTGTCATGCTCACGTGTCCGGCCCGAAAGCGTACTGGGCGTACAAAGCAGGGCTCGTATCCCATCGAGGGTCCCACGGCCGCGGCGGCCTGCGCTTGAGCGACGAGGAAATTCTTGCTGCGTGGAAGGCCAAGGAGATGGCGCCCACCGGCCATCTCGATCACATGAAGGCCTGCGGGATCGACATGCAATGCATCTCGCCGCGGCCCTTTCAGATGATGCATTCCGAGAAGCCGGCCGCGATCGTGCATGACTGGACGGAAGTCACGAACAACCTGATCCACCGCAGCTGTCAGCTCATGCCGGACAAGTTCTACGGCATCGCCGGCTTGCCTCAGGTTGCCGGCGCGCCGATCGAGGATTGTCTGCCCGAGCTCGAGCGGTGCGTCACCGAGCTCGGCTTCAAGGGCTGCGTGCTGAACCCGGACCCGTACGAAAACGGCGGCGTGAAGGCCCCTCCGCTCGGCGACCGGTACTGGTATCCGCTCTACGAGAAGCTTTGCGAGCTCGACGTCGTCGCGCACGTGCATGCCACGGGGTCCCGCGAGCCCGAGCGCGAGCCTTACACGCTGCACTTCATCAACGAGGAGACCACGGCCACCTACGGGCTCGTCAACTCGTCGGTGCTCGACGATTTTCCCGATTTGAAGATCCTGATCTCGCACGGCGGCGGAGCAATTCCGTTCCAGCTCGGCCGTTTCGATTCGGCTTCCGCCCGCCGGGAAGGCGAGCGCTTTCGCGACCGTCTGCGCCGCCTCTACTTCGATACCGTGCTCTACACGGCCGAAGCCCTCGAGCTGCTGATCAAGACCGTGGGGGTCGACCGCGTGCTCTACGGCGCCGAATGCCCCGGGGTCGGTTCCGCGATCAACCCCGACACGGGGCTGACGTTCGACAACATCGTCCCGCTGATCCGCGGCTTCGACTGGCTGTCGGCCGAAGACAAGGAAAAGATTCTGGAGAAGAACGCCCGGCAGCTGTTCCGGCTCGATCCCGCGCGCGCGGCCGCTGCTGCCGCCGGCTGACCGCGGCGTCGGCGCGCGGCGACATCTCCTATCCGACGCGCCCGCGCGCAGCGCCGTTTCCCGTAAGCGTTCCACCCGCCGGTGCCGAGGCCCGCGGCGCGGCGCGTGGGCAGCCAGTAGTGAGGTTTCGGGCCTTGTGCTACCGTCAACCGTCCAAAACGGCACCGGGAGGAGCCCGAATGAGATCTCCGACGACGTTCCCCGCCCTTCTGATCGGCATTCTGTCTCTGCCGGCCTTCGCCGATTGCGAGCAGCCTCCGCTCGTAATGCTTCCGGGGGCGGAGGAGGATGTCGCGGGCCGGGAAGACGAGATTCTCGAGGAGACGCAGGAGTACTTCCAGGCGATGCAGGAGTACGTCGAGTGTATCCGCGACGAGCTCGAGTCGGCCGGCGGCGACCAGGCGTCCGAGCTGTATCGGCAAATCATGGTGCAGCGCAACAACCGCGCCGTGGCGGAAGCGGAAGCGGTGCAGCGCTGGTTCAACACCCGCTTCCCGTCGGCCCCTACCGTGGAAGCGCCGGCCGAAGGGCAAGAAGACTAGGGCCGTAAGCCGCGCGCAGCGGGCTGCGGCGCCGCGGTCAACCCCAGATTTCCCGGGCAAGCTCGACGACGAGCGCGAGCTTGGCCTTCTGCTCGTCCTCCGAGAGCAGATTGCCTTGCATCGCGCTCGCAAAGCCGCACTGCGGCGAGAGGCACAGCTGCTCCAACGGAACGTGGCGCGCCGCCTCGTCGACACGGCGCATGATCTCGTCGCGGCTCTCGAGCGCTCCGCGCTTCGTGGTCACGAGGCCGAGGACGACCCTCTTGCCCGGCGGCACGAAGCGTAACGGTGAAAAGTCGCCCGAGCGCTCGTCGTCGTACTCGAGAAAAAAGCCGTCGACGTCGATCTCGTTGAACACGATCTCGGCCACCGGCTCGTAACCGCCTTCGGCGAACCAGCGGCTGCGGGCGTTGCCGCGGCAGAGATGGATGCAGACGCCCATGTCGTCCGGCCGCCCGGCGAGCGAGGCGTTGATGAGCCTTGCGTAGTCATGCGGCAGGCGGTCGATATCCTCGCCCCGGCCGCGCACCTGCGCGCGAATGCGCTCGTCGCAGAGATAAGCCAGGTTCGTGTCGTCGAGCTGGAGGTAGCGGCATCCGGCCACGGCGAGCGCGGCGATCTCCTCGCGGTAGATCCTCGCGAGATCGTCGAAGAACTCCTCGATCTCCGGGTATGCGACCGCATCGATGGCCTGCCTCCCGCCGCGAAAATGCACCATCGTCGGCGACGGAATCGTTTGCTTCGCGGTACGATTCGTGACGGAGTGCAGGAAGCGAAAGTTCTCGACCTCGATACCGTCCGGCGGACGCCGCATCTTCGCGGAGACGACGGCGACGAACGGCGCCTTGCCCGAATCGCCGGGCCGGCCGACCTGCTTGAACTCGACCCCGTCGATTCGGCGCAAGAAGTCGCCGTGGAAGCTTTCCCGCCGATACTCGCCGTCGGTGACCGCTTCGAGCCCGATCGACTCCTGGAGCCCGACGACCCGGCGAATGCAATCGTCCTCGTGGGCCCGCAGGGCTTCGATGCTCTCCTCCCCCCTGTCGACGCGCGCCCTCATCTCGAGCAGGCTGCGCGGCCGCAGCAGGCTGCCGACATGATCTGCCCGGAACGGCGGGCGCCGCGGATTCGTTCCCTCGACTCGCAACAGCCTACCTCGCGGCGGTCGTCACGCCGGGCTCCGGGCCCGCGGGGCTCGGCTCGCGCGCGGCCCGCCTCAGTCTGAACGGCGTGCAGTTCGTGATTCCGAGGATCAGCGAGGAGAAGCGGTAGTCGTCGTCCTCGGCGTCGCGGACGATCTTCCGCACGGCCGGCATGTCGTACGGCTCGAGGCCGCGGCCGAGCGCGTACGTCAGCAGCTTCTCGACGAGCACGCCGACGAACTGCTCGGGCTCCGCCGACAGCGCCTCGCGGAGCTCGCTGGGTCCGTTCACGAGCGTGCCGTCCGCAAGGCGCCCGGACGCGTCGATCTCGCCGCCCGGCTCGACCGTGCGCCAGCGGCCGACCGCGTCGAAGTTCTCGAGGGCGAGCCCGAGCGGATCGAGGATGTCGTGGCACGACGCGCAAACCGGGTTCTCGCGGTGATCCTGGAGCCGCTGCCGCACGGAGCGCGCGACGCCGCCCGGCTCGTTCTCGTCGAGCGCCGGCACGTTCGGCGGCGGGGCCGGCGGCGGCGTGCCGAGCACGTTCACCATGATCCACTTGCCCCTCAGGACCGGCGACGTGCGGTTCGGGTACGACGTGATCGTGAGGATGCTGCCCTGCCCGAGGAGCCCGCGCCGCGCGTCGTTCGGCACGTGGATCCGACGGAAATGGCTGCCGTAGATCCCGGGGATCCCGTAGTGGCGCGCGAGCCGCTCGTTCACGAACGTGTAGTCCGCCGTGAGGAGATCCATCACGTTGCGGTCCTCGCGAATGATGCTCTCGAAGAAGAGCTCCGTCTCCCGCCGCATCGAGCGCCGCAGGTTCTCGTCGAAGTTCGGAAACTCCTCGACGCCCGGCCGCGCGCTGCGCAGGTTGCGCAGGAACAGCCATTGCCCGGCGAAGTTCTCGACGAGCGCATGCGACCGCGGGTCCGCGAGCATGCGGCGCACCTGCGCTTCATAGACCGCCGGGTCCGAAAGCTCGTGCCGCTCGGCGAGGCCCAACAGCTCCTCGTCCGGCAGACTGCTCCACAGGAAGAACGACAGCCTCGAGGCGAGCGCGAGATCGTCGACGGGATAGACGCTGCCGGGCGCAACGCCGTCGGGATCGGGCTCGCTCCGATAGAGAAACGCCGGGTTCGCGAGCATCACGCGCAGCGCGTTCTGGATGCCGGCGTCGAAGTCGCCGCGAGCGCGGCCCGACTCGAAGAAGCGGAGGAGCAGCCCGATGTCCTCCTCCGTGGCCGGCCGGCGGTACGCGCGCCGCGCGAGCGTCGAAAGAATCTTCTCGGCGCACGGCAGCTCGTCGGCCTCGCTCGCCGGACGGCACGTGAAGATGCGCTCGCGGCTCGGCGTGGCGCCTCGGCCGCGGGGCTCGTACGGACCGGTGACGTTGACGTAATCGAGCAGCGGTACGCCGTTCATGTTCTGCAGGTCGAGGTCGCGCGTGTGCAGCTCGAGCGGCTCGTGCGTCTCGGCCGCGCTCTTTCTGACGAACGCGACCACCACGTCGTGCGGGCCGGCCGTGACGAAGACGCGGGTCCGCAGCCGCCGATCGATCGCGTCGGCCGCGGCCGAGAAGTTCGCGTCGGACATCGCATTGTCGGCCTCGCCGCCGACCTGCGCATGAAACACGCGCTCGCCGTCGACCGAGATCTCGAGCTCGTGCGGCCACTCGAGCCCCTTCATGTAGCCGACGATGTTGCGCAGCAGAAAGACGTTGAAGTCGTACTCGGCATCCAGCGGAAAGTTGTGCCGAAAGCGCATGCCTCCGCGGGTGCCGAGCGGCAGGCCTTCGATGTGCTCGCGCTGCGCGAGATCGGGCGGCGCGCGGTAGACGCGGGTCACGAGCGGCGTGCTCGGATCGCCGACGGCGAGCGCCGCGATCTTCGACGCCGCGGAGAGGTATTGCTCGAGCAGCGACGGCGACACGCGCAGGACGTCCGCGATGTTGTCGAAGCCGTAGGCTTCGTCGTCGGCGGGCAAGAGCTCGGCCGGATCGATCTCGAGCGCCAGGAGGTCGCGGATCGCATTGCCGTACTCGGCGCGGTTCAATCGATGGATCGGGGCCGGCCCGGGCTCCGGATCGAGTGCCGCGGCGGCGTCGAGCCGGGTCTCGAGGTAGGCGACGAACGCGTCGGCATCCCGGCCTTCGGGGCGCGGCCGTCCGGGCGGCGGCATCAAATTCCCGCGGAGCTTCACGATCACCTTCTCCCACAGCGCGGGATTCTCGGCGACGTGCGCGAGGTCTGCCCCTTCGAGCGTCATGTCGGCTTCACGCTCGATGTCGTTGTGACAGTCGGTGCAGAAGCGGTCGATCGTGGCCGTGTGCCGCGCGATCCGCTCCGCTTCGGACGGCTGGCATCCCGCGAGAATCAGCGCGGACGCGGCGATCGGCGCCGACTGCATGACGAAGTGCTTCACGTCTGGCTCCGTGGCCCGGCAACGGCTCCGCCAACTGTACCACCGCGAAGACGTGGATCCGAAAAAACGAAAAAGGTGTCAGACACCATTTTTCGGCGAATAAGGTGTCTGACACTTTTTTTCAGCGGACACCTTTTTCAGCGGGGCAGCGCGAACGCGACGATCGCATCGGCATTCGGAGGGCTCGGGTCGTCGATCGCGGCGGCGCCGGAGGCCGTGATCGCGACGTACTGCTTGCCGTCGCGGCCGAGATACGTGACGGGCACCGCGTGCGCGCTCATGTCGAGCTTCGCGACCCAGAGCTCCTCTCCGGTCCGCGAGTCGAAGGCGCGAAAGCGCCGGTCGTTCGACGCACCGATGAAGACGAGGCCGGTCGCCGTTGTGATCGGTCCGCCCATGTTCAACCGGCCGGTCCGCTGCTTTTCGGGAGGCAGCGTATCGGTGATCCCGAGCGGCACTTGCCATGCGATCTCGCCGGTGGCGGCGTTCACGGCGACGAGCCGTCCCCACGGCGGCTTTTGGCACGGCCATGCACGCTCGCCGGCGCCGAGGATGTTGCCGGACTCCGGCGTGCCTTCCGACCACTGGAACCGCGACGTCGGGCCGACCGCGCTGTTGCGCCGATACGGGAGCCTCGAGCCCGGCGGCGAAGCTTCGATCCAGCCGATGCTCGCCTCGTCCTGCGTGTTCACGAACACGTAGCCGAGCGACGGATCCGATGCGGTGCCGCCCCAATTCGCGCCGCCGATCGAGCCCGGGAAAAGGATCGTCGAGCGTGGCGGCCGACCGGCCGCGCGGTAAACGTACGGCGTGAACGGCCCCTCGTTGACCAGCTCGCCGCTCCGGGCCGCGAGCTTGCGGCAAAACGCCGCGTGCTCCGCGGTCGTGTCCTCCGCCGTGACGATGTCGTCGGGCGCGAACGATACGCGGGCGATCGGCGGCGGTGCGAGCGGGATCGGCTGCGTGGGCGAGGCGCGCTCGCCGGGCACGTCGCTCGGCGGCACCTCGCGCTCCTCGATGCCGAACACCGGCCGTCCGGTCTCCCGGTTCAGGATGTACATGTAGCCGGTCTTCGCCGCGAGCGCGAGCACCGGCACGCGCTCGCCTTCGATCGTCACGTCGAGCAGACCCGGCGGCGCCGGCAGATCGTAATCCCACAAATCGTGATGAACGACCTGGAAATGCCACTTGCGCTCCCCGGTATCGACGTCGAGCGCGACGATCGAGTTGCCGAAGAGGTTGTCGCCGGGACGATCGCCGCCGTAGTAGTCGAACGGGCCGGGCGCGTCGAACACGGCATAGAGCGTGCGCCGCTCCGCGTCCACCGTCATCGAGAAGGCCCAATGGAGCGCGCCGGAATTGTCCCGCCACGCGTCGTTCTCCCATGTGTCGTTCCCGGTCTCGCCCGCGCGCGGAACCGACCGAAACGCCCACACTTCGGCGCCGTCGCGCGCGTCGAATGCGCGCACGCTGCCCGGCGGGCCGTTCGACCCGACGATCAGCAGGCTCTCGAACACCGTCGGCACGCCGTCGTAGCTCACCGGCATACGCACCGCTCCGGCCTCGCCGAACCCGACGGCCGGCCGTCCCGTGGCGGCTTCGAGCGCGTGCAGCATGCCTCCGGACGTGACGAAGACGCGCGGCTCGTCGCCTTCGCCGCCCGGCCAATAAGCGAGGCCGCGTCTCGACGGCACGCGCTCGCCGAGCGAATGCCGCCAGATCTCGCGGCCGGTGTGCGCTTCGATCGCAACGACCGCGTCGGGCGTCGTCGCATACATCACGCCGTCGACGACGACGGGAGTCAGCTCGGATCCGCCGGAGATCGAGCCCGCGGTCGGATGCTCGCCTAGCCGGAACGACCAGGCTTGCTGCAGCGTCGCGACGTTGCTCGGCGTGATTTCGGTCAGCGGCGAATGGCGCGTGCCGGCCAAATCGCGGTTGTACATCGGCCAGTCGCCCGCATCGCCCGAGACCCGCTGCGCGGCCGCCGCCGCGCTCCACGACGCGGTCACGACGGCCAGCGCCTCGATCCAAAGCCCGCGTCGTGAACGTGGCATGACGCCGTCTCCCCCGGGGTCGTTCGATGCGCCGCAGCCGCCTCGCTCGGCCGCGGCGCTGCATCGTGCGCGGCGCGCAGCGGACGCCCTCTCAAAGCGCGCTGATCAGCGCCGTCAACGTATCCCGCGCATCGCCGAAGAGCATGTACGTGTTGTCCTTGAAGAACAACGGGTTCTCGACGCCGGCATAACCCGTCGCCATGCTGCGCTTCAGCACGAACGTCGTCCTGCCCTTCCAGACCTCGAGCACCGGCATCCCGGCGATCGGGCTGTCCGGGACCTCCTGCGCGGACGGGTTCACGATATCGTTCGCACCGATCACGATCGAGACGTCCACGTTGGGGAAATCGTCGTTGATCTCGTCCATCTCGTGAACGATGTCGTACGGCACGTTCGCCTCCGCGAGCAGCACGTTCATGTGTCCCGGCATACGGCCGGCGACGGGATGGATCGCAAAGCGCACGTCGACGCCCCGCTGCTGCAGCCGCTTCGTCAGCTCGTAGACGGCGTGCTGCGCCTGCGCGACCGCCATCCCGTAGCCCGGCACGATCACGACGTGCTTCGCGTCGGCGAGCATCGCCGCGGCGTCGGGGGGCTCGAGGGAATGCACCTCGCCGGCCTCCGCCGTGCCGGCTGCCGGCGTCCCGCCGCCGGTGCCGAATCCGCCGGCGATCACCGAAAGGAAGCGCCGGTTCATCGCCCGGCACATGATGTAGCTCAGGATCGCGCCGCTCGAGCCGACGAGCGCGCCGGTGACGATCAGCAGATCGTTGCCGAGCATGAAGCCGGTGGCCGACGCCGCCCACCCGGAGTAGCTGTTCAGCATCGAGATCACGACCGGCATGTCGGCGCCGCCGATCGCCATGACCATGTGGATGCCGAAGAGGAGCGCTACCGCGGTCATCAGGAGCAGCGGCAGGAGACCCGCGCCGTGCTCGGATGCGTCGAGAAACCACCCGCCGAACCAGATCGCGAGCACGAGCAGGCCGAGGTTCAGCCAATGGCGCGCGGGCAGAACGAGCGGCTTGCCGCCGATCTTGCCGCTCAGCTTGCCGAAGGCGATCACGGACCCGGAGAACGTGACGGCACCGATCAGGATGCCGAGATACGTTTCGACGTCGTGAATCGTCTTCTCGACGCCCGCGAGCTTCGCGGCCGGATCCATGAAGTTCGCGAAACCAACGAGCACGGCGGCGAGGCCGACGAGGCTGTGCAGGATCGCGACGAGCTCGGGCATTTGCGTCATCTGCACACGCCGCGCGAGCACCAGGCCCGCGGCCCCGCCGACGACGAACGCAACGAGCAGCAGGCCGTAGTTGGCAGTGACGACGCCGAACAGGGTCGCGAGCAGCGCGATCCCCATGCCGATCATCCCGTAGAGGTTGCCGCGTCGCGCGGTTTCCTGATGGCTCAGACCGCCGAGCGCGAGGATGAACAGCACCGTGGCGCCGATGTATGAAGCGGTGACGAGTCCGTTCGGCATCGGCGTCTCCCTAACGGCGGAACATGGCGAGCATGCGGCGCGTGACCGCGAAGCCACCGGCGATGTTGACGGCCGTGATCAGCACAGCGACGCCGGCCAATACCATGATCATGGGCTCCGGGGAGCTGATCTGGAGCAGCGCGCCGATGATGATGATGCTCGAGATCGCATTCGTGACGCTCATCAGCGGCGTATGCAGCGCCGGCGTGACGTTCCAGATGACCATGTACCCGACGAAGCACGCGAGCACGAAGACGGTGAAGTGGGCCATGAACGACGGCGGCGCCGCGAGCCCGAGACCGAGCAGCACCAGCGCTCCGACGCCGAAGACGGCGGCTGCACCGAGCCCGTGCGACCTTGCGCCGCCCGTCGCGGCCGACGGCGAGGCGGCCGCGGCGGCGGGCTTCGACGCGGCCGGTGCAGGCGCCGGCGGCGCGGCCGAGAGCTTCGGGGGCGGCGGCGGCCACGTGATCTCGCCATCCTTGACGACGGTGGCGCCGCGAATGACCTCGTCCTCCATGTCGACGACGACGGCGCCGTCCTTGCCCGGGCACATCTCGGCGAGCAGATGCCGCAGGTTCGTCGCATACATTTGGCTCGACTGGCCCGGCAGCCGGCTCGGCAGATCCGTGTAGCCGATGATCGTGACGCCGTCGTGGACGACGACGTGCCCGGCCTCGGTGAGCTCGCAGTTGCCGCCCTGCTCCGCCGCCAGGTCGACGATCACGCTGCCCGGCTTCATCGACTCGACCATGTCTCGCGTGACGAGCTTCGGTGCCGGCTTCCCGGGGATCAGCGCCGTGGTGATGATGATGTCGACTTCCCGCGCCTGCTCGCGAAAGAGCGCCATCTCGGCCTCGATGAACGCGGCGCTCATGACCTTGGCGTACCCGCCGGTACCCTCGCCTTCCTCCTCGATGTCAACCGTGAGGAACTCCGCGTCCATGCTCTCGACCTGCTCCTTCACGGCCGCGCGGGTGTCGAACGCGCGCACGACTGCGCCCAGGCTCTTCGCCGTGCCGATCGCGGAGAGCCCGGCGACGCCCGCGCCGATCACGAGGATCTTCGCCGGCGGTACCTTGCCGGCCGCCGTGATCTGGCCCATGAAGAAGCGGCCGAAGTGCTCGGCGGCCTCGATGACGGCGCGGTACCCGGCGATGTTCGCCATCGAGCTCAATGCGTCGAGCTTCTGTGCGCGCGAGATGCGCGGAATGCTCTCGACCGCGAGCGCCGTGACGCCCTTGTCGGCGAGCTTCTGCAAGAGCTCCGGGTTCTGTCCCGGCGCGAGGAAAGCGACCAGAATCTGACCGCGCCGCAGCCGCTCGACCTCCTCGTCGACCGGCGCGCGCACCTTCAGCACGATCTCGGCGTCCCAGACCGCCTGCGTGCTCGGTGCGATCTCGGCGCCGGCAGCCCGATACGCGTCGTCCGTGAAGGCGGCGGCCGCACCGGCACCGGCCTCGACGAGCACCGAGAAACCCAGCTTCCGCAGATGCCCGACCGCCTCGGGCGTCGTCGCCACGCGTTTTTCGCCGCTCGCCACCTCCTTCGGCACGCCGATCCTCATGCAATCGCTCCTTCTTGTTGTTTCCTCGACGGACGGGCCGCCCCTGCGGCGACGCGCAGATTACCTTAAAGAAGGCGGCTTGTTGACCCGATCGACTTGGGGGATCGGCAGGATCGGGAGCCGCGCGGGGATCGGCGGGACGCGACTCGAGCCGCCGCGCCGTTCGGGAGCGCCACGACAGCCGGCGGAAGCCGGCCGCGTCGGCGGACCGGCGCAGCGGTCACTCGTCGAGCTCCGGGTAGCGGCGAAAGAGCCCGTGCTCGTTGAACGGGACCCGCCGGCCCGATCGGACATAACGCTCGATGCGAGGACGGCTGAACACGCGCTCGTGCAGCGCGAGGAGCTCCGGATGCTCGCTCAGCGCCCCGCGGCTGCGCTTCGGGAACGCGTAGCTGAGCCCGGCGACGACCTGCGCGAGCGAGAGGTCGACGTAGGTCGGGCTCGAGCCGATGAGCCAGCCGCTTCGCTCCGGGTTGCGCGCGAGCACGGCGGCGAAATACGCGAGAAACTTCGGCATTCGGTTATCGAGAAAGTCCTTCGAGCGGCGCTTCGCAGCCGGCTTCTGCTGCTCGTAATAGAGGCTGCTCGCGATCGGATGATGCGTGTCGTGGATTTCGGCGACGAAGTCGGCGATCGTGAGCTGGAGCTGATGCGCCCAGAGCTTGCCCCCCTCGTCGCGCGGCGCGAGACCGAGCCGGCCGCCTAGAAACAGGAGGATGTTGGCCGTCTGGGCGATCATGCGGCGGCCGGCCTTGAGGAACGGAGGCGCGAACGGCGGCCGCTCGACGTCCGCGTCGGAAAGAAAGCGCCGCAGACCCGCGATTCCGCCGCCCTGATCCTCGGGCACGAGCGCCATGTCGCGGTACTCGGCTCCGCCCTCCTCGAGCGCCAGCCGCACGAACTCGGCGCGCCCTTGAATACCCGGCCAGTAGTAGAGCTCGTACGTCACGTCGGGGAAGCTACCACAGTGCGGCGCTCGGTTTCACTTCGGGCCGATTCCTTTACAATGCGGAAGCAACTGACTCCCTGAGAGCCGCTCGGAAGGAGAAGGCTTTGAACAGGCGCGGATTCTTGAAGCTCTCGCTCACCGGCCTTTCGGGCCTCGCAGCGTTCCTCGGGTCGATCCCGTTCGTTCGAAGCTTCTTGCCGAGCGCGAAGGCGAAGGCGCTCGGAAACCCGATCGAGGTGGACCTGTCCCGGCTGCGGCCGGGCGAAGTCGGGGCCTACGCTTACCGGGGCCGCACGATGCTCGTGCTGCGGCGCACGGACGAAATGCTCGCGCAGCTCGGTGCGGCCGAGCAGCGTCTTCTCGATCCGGGAATCGTGCCGGACCCGGCCTACGTGCACGCGCCTTACCGGTCGATCGACCCCGAGTATCTCGTCGTCGAAGGCTTCTGCACGCACCTCGGGTGCGTCCCGCGGCTGAAGGATCGGGAGGAAGGCCGGCAGGCCATGGGCGGCTGGTGGCCCGGAGGCTTCATCTGCCCGTGCCATCGCTCGGGCTACGATTACGCCGGGCGCGTGATCCAGGGCCCGGCGCCCACGAACCTGCCTATCCCGCCGCATCGCTACGTCTCCCCCACGCGTATCGTGATCGGCGAGCCCACCGAAGTCAGCTGAGCCTCGCGCGGCGGAACGGCCGCGCTGAAATTTACACTTCAGGCGCGCCGGGCCGTCTGCGCCGGAAGCGATGTCGCGATCAGATTCGCCGCGGCCGTAGCCGCGAGCATCACGGCGATGACCGGCAGCGGCGTGCCGTCGTAGAACACGCCCGTCAGCGCACCGAGCAGCCCGCCGAACGAGAACATCATCGTCGTGTACACCGACGACGCGCTGCCCGCGAGCTGCTCGAAGAAGCCCATGTAGCGGGCTGAGCCGGCCGGACCGACGAGCCCGAGCGTAGACATCGCGACGACGATCAACGGCACGACCGTCGCGAGCGACGCCGCGCCGAGCACCAGCACGAGAACCAGCAACGCGACGGCCGCGATCTGGATCAGCAGACCCACGCGGAAGAACGCGGCGGCGTTCACCGGCGTCAGCCGCTTCATGCTGAAGAGATTCATCGACATGAAGCCGAGCACGCTCAAACCGAAGTACAACGGAAACCGGTCCGCGCTCACCTGAAAATATTGCATGTAGAGGAACGAGGCATTGGTCACGAAGATCATCAGAACGCTCACGGAGAGCGCCATGGCCACGGCATAGCGAATCGGCACGAGGCGGCCGCCGACGCGCCGCGAGACGACGCGCGCGCATTGCGCGAAGAGCGCGCGCAGCGACCAGTCGCGCCAACGTCCGCTCCGCGTCTCCGGGACCACCGTCGTGTAGATGCCGAAGAGCAAGAGCGCGTATGCGCTTTTCACGAGAAAGATCGCACGCCAGCCCCACGCGAGCAGGAACGAGCCGAGCGCCGGCGCAACGAGCGGCGCGACCAGCACGACCATCGTGAGCGTCGCGAACTTGCGCCCCAGCTGCTCGACCGGATACACGTCGCGGATCGAGGCCATGCAGATCACGGTGGCGAAGCCGCTGCCGATCGCCTGCACGAACCTGAGCCACTGCATCATCTCGACACTCGACGCGAACGCGATCGCGAAAGTCGTCGCGAGATAGAGCGCGAGACCGGCCGTCCCGATCCGCTTGCGGCCGACCTGGTCCGACAGCGACCCGCCGAAGAACTGGCCGAGCGCGTAGCCGAGCAGGAATACGCTCAGCGTGTTGTTCAAGCGGACGATGCCGACGCCGAACTCCTCGGCCATGCTCGGGATGGCCGGCAGATAGGCATCCATGCTCAAGGGTCCGAGCGCGGCGAGCGCGCCGAAGAAGAGCACGAGGCTGCCCCGCGCGCGCGTGCCGCCGGCAAAGGCCGCCGGCGCGGCGCCGCGTGTCGAATCGTCCATGAGCGTGCGGGCGGCGTGTAAAGGGGCGGAAATTATCTCAGAGCCGCGCCGCCGGCGTCATGCAGGTAGCGCCACAGCGTGGCGACGACGAGCGCGTGGTCGATGACGCCTTCGATCAGCAGCCGCGAAATCTCCGATTGCGGCACGATCTCGACGCTCGTGCGCTCGGCTCCGGAGTTCCGGATCGGGCCGACCCGCTCCGCACCTTCGCCGACGAACGCGTGCAGGCGGTTCGAGAAAAGCGCGGGATTCGGGCTCAGCACGCCCAACGGGCGCACGGACGCCGCGCGGTAGCCCGTCTCCTCGAGCATCTCCCTCACGGCCGCGTCGCCGGGGGCTTCGCCGCGGTCGACGAGACCGCCGGGAATTTCGAGCGTCTCGCGCTGCACCCCGTGGCGGTACTGACGCACCATGACGACGTCGCCCGACGCCGTGACCGGCACGATCTGCGCCCAGTCCACGGACTTGATGCGGTAGAAGTCGTGCTCCGTGCCGTCCTCGAGCAGGCGCGCGGACGAGCGCTCGACAGAGAAAACGCGGCAATCGGCGACGTGCGCGCACCGCACCTCGAGCCATTCGCCGATCGTCTTCATCGCCTCGGCGCCCGCGCGGCCGGAACGTCCCTCACGTGGACCCGACCTGATAGATCAGCATCGCCGCCGTGTAGCCGAGAGCCGTCATGTACGTCCAGGCGAAGATCGGCCACCGCCAGCTGTTCGTCTCGCGGCGGATCACCGCGAGCGTCGCGGCGCATTGGAGGCACCACGCATAGAACACGAGCAGGCCGAGCACCATCGGCAGCGTGAAGACCGGCGTGCCGTCGGGCCATGTGGCCGCTTGCAAGCGGCCCGCGAGGCGCTCCTCGTCGGCCTCGCCGCCGACGGCGTAGATCGTGCCGAGGACGGCGACGACGACCTCGCGCGCGGGGAAGCCCGCGATCACCGCGGCGGAGACGCGCCAGTCCCAGCCGAGGGGCCGAAACACGGGCGCGACGGCCTGTCCGGCGCGGCCCAGCCAGCTTTGCGCAAGATGCGCCGCGGCCGCTTCGTTCTCGATGGCCTGGAGGCGGGCTTCGAGCGCGTCTCCCGACAGCGTCGCCGTCGCGGCCTCCACGGCCGCCGCACGCTGGGACTCGACCGCGTCGGAGCGCGGGAAATAGGCGAGCGCCCACACGATGACCGCGACCGTGAAGATCACCGTGCCCGCCCGGCGCAAGAACACGCGCACGCGGTCCAGCAGCTTCATGCCGACCGTGCGCGGATGCGGCAGCCGAAAGTCCGGCAGCGGGAGCACGAAGGTGGGATTCTCGCCGCGGAGCGCCGAGCGGCGCAGGAGCAACGCCGTGCCGATGCCGCCGACGATGCCGAGGACGTACAGGCCGAACAGCACGAGGCCCTGCAGGTTGAGCATCGCGATCTGCCGCTCCGGAACGAACGCGGCGATCAGAAGCGCATACACCGGCAGCCGCGCCGAGCACGTCATGAACGGCGCGGCGAGCATCGTCGCGATGCGGTCGCGGCGATTCGGAATGACGCGCGTGGCCATGATCGACGGCACGGCGCAGGCGAAGCTCGACAAGAGCGGAATCACGGACTGACCGGACAAGCCGACCGTGCGCATCGCGCGGTCCACGAGGAACGCCGCGCGCGCGAGATACCCGGTGTCCTCCATCAGGATGATGAACAGAAAGAGGATCACGATCTGCGGCAGGAACACGATCACGCTGCCGACGCCGGCAATGACGCCTTCGGTGAGGAAGCTCGTGAGCACGCCCTCGGGCAGCACGGAAGCGACGCTCGCGCCGAGCGCGCTGACGCCGGCGTCGATCATGTCCATGAACGGCGTGGCCCAGGCGAACACGGCCTGAAACACGACCGCCATCGCGAGCACGAAGAGCAGGGTTGCGGGCCACGGGCGGTTGATCCAGTCCATGATCCGCGCGCGGGTGCCGGCGACGAGCGAGCCGCGGGACTGCACGTCCTCGAGAGTGCTACGTATCCACGCGTAACGCCGGCGCGCCTCGACGGCGAGCGGCGGATCGGCGCCGAAAAGGCGCGCCCGCGCGGCGGCGACGGCTCGGCGCGCGGGCTCGTCGAGCGCGGGAGCGCGAAGCTCGTCGCCGAGAAACTCGCCGTCGATCAGCAGCCGTTCGATCTCGACGCGGTGCAGCGCCGGGGCGTGCCCCGCGAGCGCCCGCTCGAGCTCCTCGGCCGCACGTCTCAACGCCGGCCAATGCTCGACCGGCTCCGGAGGCCGCGCGCCGATCAGCCCGGCGAGAGCGGCCTTCAGAGGGCCGAACCCGCGCCCGGTCGTCGCGACGACCGGAAACACGCGCACTCCGCCGAGGTGCCGCTCGAGGCGCTCGAAGTCGATCTCGAGCTGCTCCTTCTGCGCGGCGTC
Source organism: Gammaproteobacteria bacterium (assembly GCA_036381015.1). Lineage (NCBI taxonomy): Bacteria > Pseudomonadati > Pseudomonadota > Gammaproteobacteria > Gammaproteobacteria bacterium. Next base: position 114,228 of record DASVDR010000010.1, on the reverse strand, counting down.
CGTCATCGTCAGCGCGACGACCATCGGCAAGCCGAGGTCGACGAGCTGCTGCAACAGGTAGAGCCCTTGATAGAGCCGCGTGGCGTCGATGACGGCGAGGATCGCGTCCGGCCGCGGCGTGCCGGGAACGCGCCCGAACAGCACGCCGACCGCGATCTCCTCGTCCGTGGAGGTCGGGCTCAGAGAGTACGTGCCGGGGAGATCGATGAAGTCGATCGCCGAGTCGTCGAAGACGCCGCGGCCGACCCGCCGCTCGACCGTGACGCCGGGATAGTTCGCCGTCCGCTGCCTGAGCCCCGTCAGGCGGTTGAAGACCGAGCTCTTTCCGGCGTTCGGGTTTCCGATCACGGCGATCGTGCCCGCGGCGCGGCGGCTGATCGTGACCTTCTCGACGGGGACGGCGATTTCAGCGGCGCTCGACATGCCCGGTACCCGTATCGACCCGTACGCCCGCCAATCTGCGCCCGCTGCGCCGCTCGACGCGAAAATGCCGTGCCTGGTCGCGGCGCAGCGAGATCGCGGCGCCGTAGATCGAGAGCTCCAGAGGGTCGCCGCCGATCGAGCGGCGCAGGAACGTGAGCTCCGCGCCCTCGACGAGCCCGAGCACCATCAGCCGCTGCACGGCCTTGTCGGCCGTGTCGACGGCCACGATCTCGGCCCGATCACCGGGCTCCAGGTCTGCAAGAGTCAGCGTCGGCTCCGACATAAATGGAAATGATTCTCGTTATTGTAAGCAAAACTCGCGCCCCGCCAACCGCGGGTCACCGCAAGAGGCGCGGCCGATCCTTGCTCAGGCGTCGAACGGATCGCGCCGCACGATCACGGCCTCGCGGCTCGGCCCGGTCGAGACGAGGTGGACGGGAACGCCGGTCAGCGCTTCGATGCGATTCAGGTAGTTTCGAGCTTCAAGTGGTAAATCATTGTAATTATTTATACCTTTAGTGCTCTCTTGCCACCCCGGCAGGGTCTCGTAGACCGGCTCGCAATCGCCGAAGCGCTCCATCAGCAGCGGCGGTGTCGTCAGCGCCTCGCCGTCCAGCCGGTAGCCCACGCAGACCTTGATCTCCTCGAGGCCGTCGAGCACGTCGAGCTTCGTCACGCAGAGCCCCGTCACGCCGTTCGTGAACACGGCCCGCTTCAGCAGCAACGCATCGAGCCACCCGCAGCGGCGCGGACGTCCGGTCGTGGCGCCGAATTCCGCTCCGACCTGCGCGAGGTGCCGGCCCGAGTCGTCCGTGAGCTCGGTCGGAAACGGCCCCGCGCCGACGCGCGTCGTGTAGGCCTTCGTGATGCCGAGCACGTAGTCGACCGAGCCGGGACCGACGCCCGCACCCGTCAGCACGCCGCCGATGGTCGTATTCGACGACGTCACGAACGGGTACGTCCCGAGATCGAGGTCGAGCATCGCGCCCTGAGCGCCTTCGAAGAGCACGTTTCGACCGTCCTCGCGAAGCCGCCGCAGCCGCTCGGTGACGTCGTCGACCAGGGGCTTGAACGTCTCCGCATGGCCGAGCAGCGTGTCGAGCTCCCGCTGCATGTCGACCGGCTCCGCGCCGTAGTACCCCTTCAGCAGGAAGTTGTGCAGATCGAGCACACGGCGCAGCTTCTCCTCGAGCCGGGCCGGGGCGAAGAGATCGGACACGCGAAGCGCGCGGCGCGCGGCTTTGTCCTCGTACGCCGGGCCGATGCCCCGGCCGGTCGTGCCGATCGCGTGCGGACCGCTTGCGGCCTCGCGCGCTTTATCGAGCGCGAGATGCGACGTCAGGATCAGCGGGCATGCCGGAGAGAGCCGCAAGCGCTCCGGCACCGGCACGCCGCGGCCGAGGAGGCCGTTCATCTCGGCCGCGAGCGCCTCCAGCGAGACGACGACGCCGTTGCCGATCAAGCAGACGACGCCTTCGCGAAGAATGCCGGAGGGGATCAGATGCAGGACGATCTTCTCGCCGTCGATCACGAGCGTGTGGCCGGCGTTGTGCCCTCCCTGGAAGCGCACGACGGCATGGGCCCGGGCGGCGAGCGCGTCGACAATGGCGCCCTTCCCCTCGTCCCCCCATTGCGTGCCGATGACGACGACGTTGCGTCCCACGTCTAACCTCGAACGATGAAGAGCAGCACGAGACCGCTGATGATGACGACGAGCCCGAAGGCGCGCAGCTGGTTGTCGCCGAGCTGCCCGAGCGAGGCGAGTCCGCGGCGCCAGACCTGCGGCATCGCGAACGGGAAAAGCCCTTCCAGGATCAAGTAGAAGGCCAGCCCAGCGAAGAGGTCTGCCCAGGCCACAGCGTGAATCTCCTGAGTTGCGGGATCGCCGCCTACTCGGCGGTGACGGTGACGCCGAGGTCGTTCTGCAGGAACCGGAAGAACTCGCTGTCGGGCTCGAGCACCAGAATGTCGTTGGCGCCGCCGATCGCCTCGCGGTAGGCGCGCATGCTCCGGTAGAACGCGTAAAACTCGGGGTTTCGGCTGTACGCTTGCGCGTAAATTTCGGCCGCCCGCGCGTCGCCCTCGCCGCGAATCCGCTCGGCGTCGCGATACGCCTCGGCGAGAATCACGGTCCGCTGGCGATCGGCGTCGGCCTCGATCCTCTCCGCTTCCTCATCGCCTTCGGCGCGCAGCTGCGCGGCCACGCGCCGGCGTTCCTGGCGCATGCGCTCGTAAACGGACTCGCTGACCTCGTCGGAAAGCTCGATCCGCTTCACACGCACGTCCACGAGCTCGATGCCGAGCTCGGGCGAGCGCTCGCGCGCCTGCAGGAGCATGCCGTCCATCAGCTCCGAGCGCTCGGCCGAGACCACTTCCCGCACGGTGCGTCGGCTGATTGCGGCCTTGATTCCTTCCTTGACGATCGCCGAGAGCCGCATCCACGCGGCCTCCTCGTCGGCCCTGACGGAGCGGTAGTACTGGGCCGGATCGACCACGCGCCAGGTGACGAAGTAATCGACGATCAGATTCTTTTTCTCGCCGGTGAGAAATCTCTCCTCGGAGTTCTCGTAATTCAGCACCCGTTTCGGGATGCGCACGACTCTCTGAACGAGCGGCCACTTGAAGTGCAGGCCCGGCTCGTAGCTCGACTCGATGATCTCGCCGAACTGAAGCTTCAGCACGTGGTCGCGCTCGTCCACGGTGAACACGGACATTCGCACCAGCACCGCAACGACGACGAGAAGAATCAGAAACACGTTCACCTTCGAGCTCATCTCACGACTCCCGTCATCGCGTGGCACGCTCGCGCGCGCCCGGCCGCGGGCTCGGATTGCTCGTCATCGGCGCGGGCAACGTGGCCGGCTCGTTCGGTGACGAGCTCCGGCGCTGCTGCTCGACGAGCTTATCGAGAGGCAGATAGAGAAGATTGTTTCCGCCGTCCGTGTTCACGAGCACCTTCGTGGACGCGGCGAGAATTTCCTCGAGCGTCTCGAGATAGAGCCGCTGGCGCGTCACCTCCGGGGCCTGGGAGTACTCGGCGAGTATCGCGAGAAAGCGATCCGCCTCGCCTTCCGCATTCGCGATCACCCGCTGCTTGTAGGCCTCGGCCTCCTCCAGCTCGCGGGCGGCGTCGCCGCGGGCGATCGGGATGATCTTGTTGCTGTACTCCTGCGCGGCGAGGATCGCGCGCTCCCGGTCCTCGCGCGCCTTGACGGCATCCTGAACGGCGGTCTCGACCTCGCGCGGGAAGTTCGCTTCCTGGAGGTTGACCTGGAACACGGTGATTCCCGTGCCGTACGCGTCGAGCGTGCTCTGCAGCAGCTGCTGGGTCCGGGCGGCGATCTCGGCCCTGCCCTCGGTGAGAATGAAGTCGAGCTCGTTCTTGCCGACGATCTCTCGAATCGCGCTGGACGTGACGTCGCGCAGCGTGTCTTCCGGCGACCGGACGTTGAACAGATACTTCACCGGATCCGTGCGCCGGTATTGCACGATCAGATCGACGACGACGATGTTCTCGTCCTGCGTGAGCATGCTGCCCTGGTAGACCAGGGTCTCGGTGCTCTCCGTGTTGATCTTCTCGACGGTCTCGATCGGCCACGGCCAGTGCCAGCGCAAGCCGGGCATCGTCGTGCCCTGGTAGGCGCCGAAGCGCAGCACGATGCCCTTCTCGGCCGCGTCGACCTTGTAGAACCCGCTGAGGCCCCAGCCGACGAGGAGCAGGACGACGATCGTGGCGACGAGGCCGGAGCCCGCACCCCGGCCGCCGCCCGCGCGCCCGGCGCCGCGGCCGCCGAGCAGCGCCGCGAGCTTGCGCTGGAACTCCTTGACGATTGCGTCGAGATCGGCCGGATTCTTATTGCCGCTCGGGCGCCACGGGTTGCCTTTGTCGCCGTCGTCCCATCCCATCAGGTCACACTTTCCGACTCAAGTCGGCTCCTGGCCAAACCCTCTCGCCGGCACAGCTCGCGCCAGCGCCCGGCCGTGAGCTCCACGTCCAGCGTCCATCCGCCGGCCGGATCCGCCTCCTCTCGACGAACCGCTTGCCAATCGAAGAGCTGCGCCCGCACGCGGCTTTGCTCGGGCCCGAGCCTCACTCTGCCTGCGACCCGTTCACCGATGGACCGCCGCCGGATGGCCTCGCGCAGCGCAGGAATGCCCTCTCCGGTCAGCGCGGAGACGGAGAGTTTCGAGTCCGCTCGATCGCGAAGCGGCGGGTAACGGTCCTCGGCCGCGAGGTCGACCTTATTGTACACCTGGAGCCGCGGCACCTCCCCTGCGCCGATTTCCTCGAGCACCGCTTCCACCTGGCGGATGCGGTCGAGGTGATGCGGATCGCTCGCGTCGATCACATGCAACAGCAGCGCCGCGTCGCGCGCCTCGGTCAGCGTCGCGCGAAACGCGGCGACCAGCTCGTGCGGCAGATCGCGGACGAACCCCACGGTGTCGGCGAGGAGCACCTCGTCGCCGCCGCCGAGCGGCAAGCGGCGCACCGTGGTGTCGAGCGTGGCGAAGAGCTGGTCCTTGGCTTCGAGCGTCGCTCCGCTCAACGCGTTGAACAGCGTGGTCTTGCCGGCGTTCGTGTACCCCACGAGCGCGACGGTCGGAATGCGGGAACGGAAGCGTTCCTTGCGTCCGGTCTCGCGGCGGCGCTCGACGCGTTCGAGCCGTTCCTTCAGGTAGCGGATACGCTTGCCGATCAGCCGCCGGTCGGTCTCGAGCTGCGTCTCGCCCGGGCCCCGCAGCCCGATGCCGCCCTTCTGGCGCTCGAGGTGCGTCCACCCGCGGATCAGCCGCGTGGACAGGTGCTCGAGCTGCGCGAGCTCGACCTGGAGCTTGCCTTCGAAGCTCGCAGCGCGCTGGGCGAAGATATCGAGAATGAGGCCGTTGCGGTCGAGCACGCGTGTCTTCAGCGCCTGCTCGAGGTTGCGCTCCTGGCTCGCCGAGAGCGGACGGTTCACGAGCACGAGCTCGGCGTCGGCGTCGGCGACGAGCCGGGCGAGCTCCTCGACTTTTCCCGATCCGAGGAAATAACGCGGGTCCGGACGAGCCCGTTGCGTGTGCAAGGCGCCCACGACCGTGGCACCCGCCGAGTCGGCGAGCGCTTCGAACTCTTGGGTTTCGTCGGCGTGGCAGCGTCGGCCGCAGCCGATGTGCACTAGCAGGGATCGTTCGCCCGCGGGAGGACGTTCAAGCAATCGGCGCTCCCTGCCGGGATTTTCGGCGGTTAATCGTCCGAGTCATCGTTGTCCGCGGCGGGCAACCGAATGTTGCGCGCCGGAACGACCGTGGAGATCGCGTGCTTGTACACCATTTGGCTCACGGAGTTGCGGAGCAGCACGACGAACTGGTCGAACGAGTCGATCTGGCCCTGAAGCTTGATGCCGTTCACTAGATAGATGGAGACTGGAACTTTCTCCTTGCGTAACGCGTTTAGAAACGGATCTTGCAAAGACTGACCTTTCGGCATGGACGTTTCCTTTATTGTTAGGGTTGTCGAGATCAGGTCCGAGTTTGACCCGCACGTAAACGCGCTTTCCGAGATCCCGTTCCGCTTGGTCCCACTTGCGGAAGAAAAAAGCTAGTCCCACGGATCCCGAATCTTAACACAGCCGGGTTCCCGTCAGGCCCACCGTTCGAGCTCCGAGCGCACGCGCTCGAGCAATTTTTCAGGCAATCCCGGCGAAAAGGCGTCGTACGTACAGATGCCCGCCTCCGACCGCAGCCAGGTCATCTGACGTTTCGCCAGCTGCCGGGTCGCGGCAATCGCCTTCGCCCGCGCTACCCCCCAATCATACCGATTCGCGAGGTAGCTCCACATCTGGCGGTAGCCCACGGCGCGCATGGAAGGCATGTCGGCATTGAGGTCGCCCCGTGCCCGCAAGGTCTCGACTTCTCCCACCAAACCTGCTTCGACCATCGCGTCGAACCGTCGTTCAATCTTCTCCGCCAGCAGACGGCGGTCGCCCGGCAGCAGCGCGATCGTCGTGAGCTCGGCGCGCGGCGGCGCTGCGCGCGCGCGGCGTTGGAGGTCGCTCAGCGGCCGCCCGGTCAACGTATAGACCTCGAGCGCCCGCTGGATCCTCTGACGGTCCGACGGGGCGATCCGCGCCGCGGCCTCCGGGTCGGCGCGCGCGAGCCGGGCGTGAAGCGCCGGCCAGCCGTCCCGCGCGGCCTCCTCGTTCAGCGCCGCCCGGATCTCGGGATCCGCCGGGGGCAACGGCGCGAGCCCACGCCGTAGCGCCCGGAGATAGAGCAGCGTTCCCCCGACGAGAAGCGGCAGCCTGCCGCGGGCCGCGATGTCCTCGATCGTCGCAACCGCGTCCCGGAGAAATCGGCCGGCTGAGTAGGCTTCCGCCGGATCGACGATGTCGATCAGGTGGTGGGGCACCGCGGCGCGAACCTGTGCGCTCGGCTTCGCGGTGCCGATGTCCATGCCCCGGTACACCATCGCCGAGTCGACGCTGACGATCTCGAGCGGCAGCGCGCCGGCGAGCTCGAGCGCCAGGTCGGTCTTGCCGCAGGCGGTCGGCCCGGTGAGGCAGACCGCGCGAAGGGGGACGGTCTTTCCCGGCACCGTCGCTACCTGCCCCGCAGGAACAGCCGGTCGAGCTCCGACAAGGTGATCCGCGTCCAGGTCGGACGGCCGTGATTGCAGTGGTCGCTTCGCTCGGTGCGCTCCATCTGCCTGAGCAGCGCGTTCATCTCCTCGAGATCGAGCTTCCGGTTCGCCCGGACCGACGCGTGGCAAGCCATCGTCGCAAGCAGCTCGTCGACGCGCGATTCCACTCGGTCCGAGCCGCCGTGCTCGGCGAGGTCGCTCAGCACGTCGCGCAGCAGCGCTGGGACGTCGGCGTTCTCGAGAAGCAGCGGGACCGCTCGGACCTGCACGTCTTCCGGGCCGCGCCGCGTGATCTCGAAGCCGAGGCGCGCGAGCTCCCCCTCGTGCGCCTCGGCGATGTCCGCCTCGCGCGATGCGAGCTTCACGTCGACCGGCACGAGCAGCGGCTGCGACTGCAACCGCGCTTCTGCGAACGACTGCTTGAGACGCTCGTACGTGATCCGCTCGTGCGCGGCGTGCATGTCGACGATGATCAGCCCGTCGCGGCTCTCGGCGAGCACGTAGATGCCGGAGAGCTGCGCGAGCGCATAGCCGAGCGGCGGGGTGTCCGGGCCCGCGGACTCCGCGGCCGCGGATTCCGCGACCGCGGGCGCCGAGCGCGAGTGGAGCCGCTCGTAGAGCGCGACCCGGTCGCGGACGGCGTGCGCGTCGTGGTGCGCGAAGTCGAGTCCGTTCTGCCGGCCGCGCCCGGAGCCGTAGGCGGCCGGCGGCGAGTACGGTACGGGCGCGGCCGGCATCGAGGCGAGGTCGGCTTCGTCGCCGTCGAGCCGGCGCGCGAGCGCGGCCTCGATCGTCCTGAAGACGAAGTCGTGGACCAGGCGCGAGTCACGAAAGCGGATCTCGAGCTTCGCCGGATGAGCGTTCACGTCGACGCGGCGCGGATCGAGGGTCAGGAACGCGACGAAGGCCGGCTGGCGCGACTGATAGAGGACGTCCTGATAGCCGAGCCGCGCGGCATGACGCAGGAGCTTGTCCCGAACATAGCGGCCGTTCACGTACGTGTACTGCATGTCGGGTTGGCTGCGGGAAAACTCCGGCGCGGCGAGCCATCCGCGGAACGCGAGCCCTTCGATCTCGCGCTCGACGTACCGCGCGTGCTCGAGGAACGCCGCGCCGCAGAGCTGCGCGATCCGCGCCTCCTCTCCGGCGCGGTCGACGGCGGGCGGCAGATGCAGCGACGTCTTGCGCTCGTGCTTGAGGCGAAACTCCACGTCGAAGCGCGCGAGCGCGAGGCTCTTCACGACGGCATCGATGTGAGCGGCTTCGGTACGCTCCGCGCGCAAGAACTTGCGCCGCGCGGGCGTGTTGTAGAAGAGGTCGCGGACCTCGACCGTGGTGCCGCGCGAGTGCGGGGCGGGACGCGCGGCGCCGATCTCGCCGCCTTCCGCCGCGATCCGGAACGCGCTCTCGTGACCGGGGCACCGGGACGTGAGCACGAGGCGCGACACCGACGCGATGCTCGGCAGCGCTTCGCCGCGGAACCCCATCGATCGCAGCGCCTCGAGATCGTCGAGGCTCGCGATCTTGCTCGTCGCGTGCCTCGACAGCGCGAGGGGCAGCTCCTCCGGCGCGATGCCGCAGCCGTCGTCAGTGATCCGGATCGCCCGGCTGCCGCCCGCCTCGACCTCGATCTCGATGCGGCGCGCGCCGGCATCGAGCGCGTTCTCGACGAGCTCCTTGACGACGGACGCCGGCCGCTCGACGACCTCGCCGGCGGCAATCTGATCGATCAGCTGGGGAGGCAGAACCCGGATGGCCACGCGGGCATTGTAGGCCCGCGGCCGCCGGACATGAACGGTCAGCCCTGCGGGATCGTGAGCACCTGGCCGACGCGAATGACGTCGGATTTCAGGCTATTCGAGCGCTTCAGCGCGGGAAGGCTCACGTTGTAGCGCTCGGCGATGCCCGACAACGTGTCGCCGCGGGTGATGACGTGCTGCACCGGCAGCACGACGCGCTCGGTCGGGTTCAGCGCGAGATAGCTGTTCGGCGGCGCGTGCGTCTGGAAGTAGTCGAGGATGCCGGCGTAGAGCGCGCGCGCGAGCAAACTCTGATAATTCTCGTTGTCGAGCGCGGCCTCCTGCTTCGGATTCGAGATGTAGGCGGTCTCGACGAGCACCGACGGAATGTCCGGGGATTTGAGGACGACGAAGCGCGCGCGCTGCACCTGGCGCTTACGCATGTCGGTGACGGTACCGAGGCGGTCGATGAGCCGCTCGCCCGCGGCGGTGCTCGCGCTGATCGCGGCGTTCTGCGACAGATCGAGCAGGACCTGCCGCAGCACCGGATCCTTGTCGGCGAGAGACACACCGCCCACGAGGTCCGCCGCGTTCTCCCGCTCGGCCAACCGCCGCGCGACCTCGTCGCTCGCGCCCCGCTCCGACAGCACGTACACCGTAGCGCCGCGCGCGCTCGCGTTGCGGTAGGAGTCGGCGTGGATCGACACGAAGAGGTCAGCCTGCACCTCGTGCGCGATCTCGCGGCGCCGATTGAGATCCACGTAATAGTCACCCGTGCGCGTCAGCACGGGCTTCACGCCGGGCTGCTGCTCGAGCTCCGTGGCCAGACGGCGCGCGATCGCGAGCACGACGTCCTTCTCGCGTATTCCGTTCCTACCCGTCGCGCCGGGATCCTCGCCGCCGTGCCCCGGGTCGATCACGACGACGACGTCGCGGCCGCCGGGGGCCGCCGGCGGAGCGCGCAGGACGGTCCGGTCCGTGCGAGGCTCGAGATCGATGACGAGCCGATGGCCGTATTGCTCGGCCGGGGGCAGCAGAAAGCTCTTCGGGCGCACCGCTTGCGTGAGATCGAGAACGACGCGCAGCTCGCCGCCGGGACGTTCGCCCGTTCGAATGTTCGCGACGTAACCTTTCGCTTCGGCGAGCCGGATCGGGTGCCGCAGCGACGTGTGCTTCAAGTCGATCACGATCCGGTGCGGATTCGTGAGCGAGAAAATGCGGTGATCGGCCGGTGAGGACAGATCCAGCACGACGCGGGTGGCCTCGGGCCCCGACCAAACGCGGACGCCCTCCACTTCGGATGCCGCGCACGGGAGCGACACGCCCACCCATGCCATGAGCCACACGTACGGCAGCCACGCGCGCATGCTCGAATCGACCCTCCCTGCGGGTTCTTGGTTATGTCATTCTTATTTCTATCGGCTTTTGAGTCGTTTTGCAAGCTGAATTAGAGCATTAGCAAACCTACTTAAGAATCGAGATCAGCAACACGGGCCGCCGCCGCCCCCTTTGTCGTGCGCGCAGCCGCCGTGACGCGGCGCGAGGCCGGATCCACGATCTCGAAGCGCAGCACGAGGTCGGCGAGCGTCTCGATCGACGCCGCACGCTCCGGCCACTCGACCAGCAGCCATACGCCCGGCTCATCCAGCCAGTCGCGCAGCCCCAGGTTCTCGAGCTCCTCGTCCGCGGCGAGCCGATAAAGATCCAGGTGCACGATCTTGAGCCGCTCGAGCGCGTACTGCTCCACGAGCGTATAGGTCGGTGACGGCACGCGCCCGGAATAGCCGAGCCCCCGAAGCATCGCGCGCACCCACGTGGTCTTGCCGCTGCCGAGATCGCCGTGCAGCGCGACGAGCAGCGAGCCCGGCTCGCGCGCGGCCCAACGCCTCGCGGTCTCGCCGGCAGCTGCCTCGAACGCCTCCTGGGAGCTGAACAGCCGCGTCAGACCGGATTCGCCCATCGGCGTAGCGCGGGCATCAGATCGCTCGCCGCCGTTCCGCGCTCGCCGTCGGCGGCGGCGTCGTCACCGGCGAGCGCATGGAGGAGCACGCCGGTGCGGGCAGCGAGCGCAAGGTCACGGGTCTGCACGAGCAGCCCGCCGAGCACGCCCGCGAGCACGTCGCCCGTGCCGCCGGTCGCGAGGCCGGGATTGCCGTAGTCGCAGACGGAGACCGCGACGGCGTCCTCGCCCGACGCCGCGGTGCCGCCGTCGCGTGACGGCGCAGCGCCGGCATCTTCGCCCGACGGCGCGGCGCCGACGTGATTGCCCCGAGGCGCCGTGCGCGCGTCCTCCCCGAAGGGCGCGGCCACGGAGCCGTCCTCGCAGAGCACGCCGACGAGCGAGCATGCGCCCTTCAACACGGCGACGGCGCGGTAGCGGCACGCGAGCGACCGCACGGCCGCGAGGCGATCGTCCTGCACGGCGCCGGTTCCGCAGCCGAGCAGCCGTCCCGCCTCGCCGGGGTGCGGCGTGAGGATCCAGTTGCCGCGAGCGTACGGACGCTCCGCGAGAAGGTTCAGGCCGTCGGCGTCGACGACGAGCGGCTGAGGCGCGTCGAGGACCCGGCGCCACAATGCACGTCCCCAGTCCGAGCGCCCGAGACCGGGGCCGAGCACGACGGCGTCGGCCGTCTCGAGCAGCGGATCGAGATCGCTCGCGCCGTCGACCGCGCGGCACATCAGCTCGGGGCGGCCCGCCATGACGACCGGCACGCTGTCGCGATGCGTCGCGACGTGAACGAGACCGGCGCCGACACGAAGCGCCGCTTCCGCCGCGAGGCGGATCGCGCCGGACATCCCCGGCGCGCCGCCGACGAGGAGCACGCGTCCGTTCGACCCTTTGTGCGACGAGCGCGGCCGCGGCGGCAGCGCGGCTCGCAGCGAGCTCGGGTGGAGACGCTCGAAGACGGGCTCGAGCCCGTGCGCGACGTCCGGCGGAATCATCAAATCCGCGAACTCGAGCGCGCCGCGATAATCGGGCGCATCGCCGAGAAAGAGCCCTTGCTTCAGCGCGACGAACGTGACGGTCGCCGCGGCGCGCACCGCATCTCCGAGCGCCTTTCCCGTATCGGCGTCGAGCCCGGACGGAACGTCGAGCGCGAGAACCGGCGCGCCCGACGCGTTGAGGTGCCGCACGGCCGCGGCGAACGCGCCTTCGAGCGGACGCGAGAGGCCGGTGCCGAGCAACGCGTCGACGATCACGTCGGGCACGAAATGCGCCCCGCCCGGATCGGCCGGCTCGAGCGGCTCGGCCGCGACGCCCGCGTCCCGGCAATCTTCCCAAGCGAGACGCGCGTCGCCGCGCAACTGCACCGGCGGCACCGCGGCCTCGAGGCGCACGGACATTCCGGCCGCACGGGCGAGCCGCGCGAGCACGTACCCGTCGCCGGCGTTGTTGCCCGCGCCGCAGTACACGGCGATCTTGTGCGCGTCCGGCCAGCGCGCCTTCAGCACCGCGAGCGCCGCGTGGCCGGCGCGGCACATCAGGTCGTAGCCCGCGATTCCGCGCTCCTCGATCGCGATCCGGTCGATCTCTCGAACCTGCGCCGCCGTATAGACGGCTCGCGGCAAGTTGTCGCGGAGGCGCACCATCGAATCATTATACTGAGCCCGGTGGTGCGCCCTTCCCCGCCACGACCGCACCGAATCCGCATGACCCCGACAGCGCCGAGCCCGCAAGCCTTGAACGATCTCGCGGCCGAGATTCGCGCGCGTGCCGCGGCGCTCGGCTTCGGCAAGATCGGAATCGCGGGCATCGATCTGCGCGAGGACGAGGCCCGCCTCGAGCGCTGGCTCGCGCTCGGCCGGCACGGCGCGCTCGACTACATGGCACGGCACGGGCGAAAGCGATCGCGGCCTGCCGAGCTCGTGCCGGGCACGGTCCGAGTCATCTCCGCGCGCATGGACTACTGGCCGGCGCAAGCCGCGGACGCGAAGGAAACGCTCGGCGATCCCCGCCGCGCCTACATCTCGCGGTACGCGCTCGGCCGCGACTACCACAAGGTGCTCCGGAGACGGCTGCAGCGCCTCGCCGCGTCGATCGAGGAGCAAATCGGTCCGTTCGGCTACCGGGTCTTTACCGACAGCGCGCCGGTCCTCGAGAAGGCGCTCGCGCGGAACGCGGGCCTCGGATGGATAGGCAAGCATACGAACCTGCTCGACCGCGACGCGGGCTCGTGGTTCTTCTTGGGCGAGATCTTCACGGACCTGCCGCTGCCGGTCGACGCGCCGGTGACGGCCCACTGCGGCAGCTGCACCGCGTGTCTCGACGTGTGCCCTACCGGAGCGATCGTCGCGCCGTACGAGCTCGACGCCCGCCGCTGCATCTCGTACCTCACGATCGAGCTGCGCGGGCCTATCCCCGAGACGCTGCGCCCGGCGATCGGCAACCGCATCTTCGGCTGCGACGACTGCCAGCTCTTCTGTCCGTGGAACAAGTTCGCGAAGCCCGCGGCGCTCGCGGATTTCGCACCGCGGCACGGCCTCGACTCGGCCGACCTCGTCGAGCTTTTCGCGTGGACCGAGGAAGAGTGGTCGAAGCGGACCGAAGGCAGCGCGATCCGCCGCGCCGGCTACGAAGGCTGGCTGCGGAACATCGCCGTCGCGCTCGGCAATGCGCCGCCCGATCCGCGGATCGTCGCGGCGCTCGACGCACGCCGCCACGACCGATCGCCGATCGTGCGCGAGCACGTCGCGTGGGCGCTCGAGCGGCAGCGCGCTGCGCAGCCGACGGCGAGCGGCACCTTCCCGCGTTGAGCGGCGCCTTCCCGCGTCGAGCGGCGCCTTCCCGCGTCGAGCGGCGCCGTGCCGGGTTGAGCGTCCAACTGGAGGGGGAGTGCCAACTGCGTCACGCTCGGCCGCCCGAGCCTTCAGTACGATCGGCCGTAGGGATGCCCCGAGGCCGATGAATACCGTCAGCATCGATTCGCTGGCGCAGGGGGTCGACTCCGACTTCAAGCGCTCGCTCTTGAACAGCATCGCCTTGTTTCGCGGCGTCGATGCCGAGGCGATGGGCGACCTGCTCGCGCGCTGCGGGCGAATGGACGTCAAGAAGGGCGACGTGCTCCTTTCGCCCGATCGGAACAACCAGTGCGTGTACGTCGTCCTGAGCGGACAGCTCGCCGTGCACCTCGGCGGGCCGAACGCGCCGAAGATCGCCGATCTGGTGCCGGGCTCGTGTGCCGGCGAGATGTCGCTGATCGACGATAAGGACCCTTCCGCCTACGTGATCGCCGTCGAGGCATCGCACCTTATGGTCATCAGCCACGGCATTCTCTGGCAGATGGTCGACCGCTCGCACATGTTCGCGAAAAACTTGCTCGTCGTGCTCTCGGAGCGCGTGCGGTCGGACAACGAGTACATCGCGAACAGCCTGGGCGTCCTGCGCCGCGCGGAGAAGAACGCGATGACGGACGCGCTCACCGGTCTCGGCAACCGGCGCTGGATGCAGGACATGTTCGAGCGCGAGCTTCAGCGCGCGCAGCTCGACGACACGCCGCTGTGCCTGATGATGGTGGACGTCGACAACTTCAAGCGCTTCAACGATCACTACGGTCACACGGCCGGCGACCGTGTGCTCGCGGCCGTCGCCGGCACGCTGCGCGAGTATCTTCGGCCGACGGACCTGATCGCCCGTTTCGGCGGCGACGAATTCGCGATCCTGCTGCCGGCCACCGCCGAGACCGGCGCGGCGCAGACGGCCGACCGCATCCGGGAGCAGCTGATCGCCCGATCGCCGGCGAGCCTCCCGTCGCCGGTGACGATCTCCGTCGGGCTGAGCGCAGCGCGAGCCGAGGACACGCTCGACGATCTCGTCGGCCGGGCGGACGCCGCGATGTACGCGGCGAAGGAGGCCGGCCGGAACCGCGTCTGCGTGCATTGAGGGCCGCGCGCGGGATCGGCGCGGTCGCGCCGATCAGCGGCTCGTGTTGTCGATGAGCCGAGCCCGGCCGAGACGGGCCGCACCGAGCACGATCAGCTCGTCCGGGTCCGTACCCGGCGCCGGCCGAGCGAGATCGTCGGCGCGCCGGATCTCCACGTACTCCGGCTCGAATCCCGCTCGCGCGAGCGCCGCGGCGGCGTCCTGCTCGAGGCGCGCGTAATCCACAGCGCCCTGCGCGAGCGCGTCGCGCACCTGCTCGAGCGTTGCGTGCAGCGCCGGCGCGCGCCGACGCTCCTCCGGATCGAGGTAACGGTTGCGCGAGCTCATCGCGAGTCCGTCGGCCTCGCGCCGCGTCGCCCCGGAGACGACGTTCACCGGCAGACCGAGATCGGCGACGAGATAGCGGAGCAGGACGAGCTGCTGGTAGTCCTTGCGGCCGAGCACGAGCGCCTGGGGGCGAACGAGGCTGAGCAGCCGGCACACGACCGACGCGACGCCGTCGAAGTGCCCGGGTCGACTGGCGCCGCAGAGCTCGTGGGCGAGCCCGGGCATGACGAGGCGAACGGCGCGCTCCGTGCCGAATGGATAGATCTCTCGCTCGGACGGCACGAACAGCGCATCGACCGTGCCTTCCGCCGCAAGCTTTGCGCGGTCCTCCTCGAGCGTGCGCGGATAGTCGGCGAAGTCCTCGCCCACGCCGAACTGCGTGGGGTTCACGAAGATCGACATCACGACGCGATCGGCGACGTTGCGGGCGAGGCGCGCGAGCCCGAGGTGCCCGTCGTGCAGGTTTCCCATCGTCGGCACGAGCGCGACGGTCTGCTGCGCCGCACGCCAGCCTGCGATCGCCTCGCGCACTTCGTTTCGGACCGTCAGCGTGAGCAACCGTGACACGCCTCGTTGGGAAAAGCGTTGCGCCTCGATTCTAAAGTGGCGTCCCGCAAATACCTATGCCGTCACCAACTCCCGGTCAGCCGAGCGCCTCCGCCGCCGGGTTGTAGTAGTGGCGGCCGTGCCGGATGCGGAGAATCATTCGCAGGAGCTCCTGATAGTCGGACTCCCGATGGATCGGATCGATCGACGCTGCGTTCACGATCAGAAGCGGAGCCGCGTCGAAATCGTAGAAGAACCGCGCGTAGGCCTCGCCTAGCCTCTCGAGGTATTCCTCGTCGATCAGCTGCTCGTAGTCGATCCCGCGGGCCGCCACGCGGCGCATCAGCACGCTCGCAGGCGCCTGCAAATACACGACGAGGTCCGGCTTCGGCGGATCGAGCTCGAGCGTGGCCGCGACCTGCTCGTAGAGCCGCAGCTCGTTCGCGTCGAGATTGAGCTCCGCGAAGAGCCGGTCCTTGTCGATCAGGAAGTCCGCGATCCGCACCGGCGAGAACATGTCCGCCTGGCGGATTTGCTCGATCTGCCGCGCGCGCTGAAACAGGAAGAAAAGCTGGGCCGGTAGCGCGGCATGCCGGCGGTTGCGGTAGAAGCGCTCGAGAAACGGGTTCTCCTCCGCCTGCTCGAGGATCAGCTCGCTCGCGAAGCTCTCCGCGAGACGCTTCGCGAGGCTCGTCTTCCCTACGCCGATCGGCCCCTCGACGACGATGAATCTCGGCCCATCGACCGGCACTACCCCCGGGCTCTCGTTCATTCTCGGCTGCTCGGCCGGACCGCGGCGCGTGGCTCGGGTAAAGGGACGGTCACGCGGCGTCGAATGCACCGTCCGACGAGCGGCGGCTGCGGCCGCCGCGACGGCGCCGGCCTTGCCGCCGGCGCTTGCTGCCGAACGCTTCGACCCGCTCGGCCGGCGTGAGCTCCTGGACTTTCGTCCAGAACTCCGCGAGCTCCGCGTCCACCTCCCCGCTGCGGCTGCGCAGCACGAGGAAATCGTATGCGGCGCGGAAGCGCTTGTGCTCGAGCAGGCGCGCCGCCCGGGCGCCGCGGCGGTTCTCGAAGCGCGGCTGCATCGCGAGAATCTCCTTCATCGGGATCGCATAGCGCTTCGGAAACGTCGTATGCCGCTGCTGCTCGGCGACGACGCGGTGCGCCGCCTCGGTCAGCGCAAGCGCGGGGCTCCAGCGCTCGCGCTCGAGCTCCGCGGCGACCTGCCGGATGACGGGCCACAGGAACACGGCATAGAGGAACGTCGGCGTCACCGGCTTGTCCTCGCGCACCCGCTCGTCGGTGTTGGCGAGCCCGAGGCGGACGAACTCGAGCGCCGCTTCCCCTTCGGGCCCCTCGAGCACCGCGGCGGTCTGCGGGAAGAGATAGCGGAACAGCCCGTGCTCGCGCAGCAGCTCGAAGGTCTTCAGCGCCTCGCCGGAATGGAAGAGCTTCAGCACCTCGTCGAACAGGCGCGCGGCCGGCACGTCGGCAATGAGCTCGGCGAGGCGCGGAATCGGCTCCGCCGTCTCGGGCGCGATCGTGAAGCCGAGCTTCGCGGCGAGGCGCACCGCACGCAACATTCGGACCGGGTCCTCCCGGTAGCGCGTTTCCGGATCGCCGATCAGCCGCAACGTGCGGCTCTTGATGTCCTCCATCCCGGTCGTGTAGTCCCAGACCGTGAAGTCGGCGATGTTGTAATAGAGCGCATTGACCGTGAAATCGCGGCGCCAGATGTCCTCGTCGATCGTCCCGTAGACGTTGTCGCGCAGTATGCGGCCGGTGTCGGAATGCGAGCGGTCGTCGTCCGCGCCGTTGCCGGCCGCGCGGAACGTGGCCACCTCGACGATGTCACGGCCGAAGCGCACGTGCGCCAGCCGGAACCGCCGGCCGATCAGGCGGCAGTTTCGGAACAGCCGGTCGACCTCCTCCGGCAACGCATCCGTCACGACGTCGAAGTCTTTCGGGTGCCGCTCGAGGAGCAGATCGCGCACGCCGCCGCCGACGATGAACGCCGCGTAGCCGGCATTCTTCAGCCGGTACAGGACCTTGAGGGCGTTGCCGGAGACGTTCGATCGGCTGATCGAGTGCTCGGAGCGGGGAATGATCCGAGGCCGGGGCCGGGGTTGAGTATCCGTTGAGTTCAAACAGCTTCCGTGTAGTTTCACCTCGGTCGAATCCTGGCTATCATAGCAGCCCTCGCCGAGCCCAGGCACCCGCCGCTCCCTTCGTCTAGCGGTCCAGGACGCCGCCCTCTCAAGGCGGAAACACGAGTTCGATTCTCGTAGGGAGCGCCAGCCTCAGTCAGGGACTTGGGACGGTCGGGCAGCTCTCGGCCGACCCGGACGCTTTCCGGACAATTCCAAAGGTCGACCTGCTCGCCCTCGCCGGCATCGCCGACGCTCGAGAACCCGCGACGCGCCCCTAAACCGCCCTCATGACCCGCCGTTATTCATTCGTAACTATTTCGTCGTAACGCTCTGGCGCGCCGATGCTAAGGTTGCGTCGCGCGAGAAGAAGCAAAGAAGAGAGAAGAATCCAAGGAGCTCCATGGACGAATCTATTTCCGGAACCGACTCTGCTTCCGGAATCAGTGAAGATTGGTTGGCAGTCTGGATCGGGCTCGGCTTCTTCCTTCTCGCGCTGATAGGGCTCGCCGGCCCGGACCTCCTCGGCTGGGCGGTGACGACCGCCGTTTGGACCGATATCGGCACTGCGCTTGCACCCATATCGGAATCCTATTCCGCCTTGGGCGGTGTCGGCGCGCTGATCGTCACGTACGTCGTGCTGCTGGCGGTGGTCACCGCGAGCGCGGCCGCGTTGAAGCTCGACATCAAGCACTTCGCCGCGGCGTTCAGCGTCGTGTTCTGGCTGGCTTACCTGAGCTGGATCGTCGGCAGCTATGCGCATCTCGCGGTCACCACGCCGGCCGAGCAGGAGAGATTCGGCATCTCGTGGTCGCTGCGGCTCACGAACGAAGGCGGCTATGTCGTCGCGCTCATCGTCGGCCTAATCATCTCCAATGCGTTTCCCCGCTTCGCGGACTGGCTACGCCCGGCGATCCGCTCCGAGCTCTACATCAAGACCGCCATCGTGATCCTCGGCGCGTTCCTCGCGGTGAGCGCGGCGGAACGGCTGAGCCTCGCGACCACGGTCTTGTGGCGCGGCTTCGCGGCCATTATCGAGGCGTACCTCATCTACTGGGCAGTGGTGTACTACGTCACGCGGCGCTGGTTCGGGTTCAGCCGGGAATGGGCCGTGCCGCTCGCCTCCGGCATCTCCATTTGCGGTGTTTCCGCGGCGATCGCTACCGGCGGCGCCATCCGCGCGCGCCCGCTCGTGCCGGTGGTCGTGTCCTCGCTGGTCGTGATCTTCGCCGTCGTGGAGCTGCTCGTTCTGCCGTTCGCGGCGCAAGCCTTCCTGGCCCATGAGCCCTTGGTCGCCGGCAGCTGGCTCGGGCTCGCGGTCAAGACGGACGGCGCGGCGGTAGCGAGCGGGACGATTGCCGAATCCCTGATCCTCGCAAAGTCGGCGGCACAGGGGATCAATTACGAGGCGGGCTGGATCCTCGGTGCCGCCACGACCGTGAAGGTCTTCATCGATATCTTCATCGGCATCTGGGCATTCGTTCTCGCCTATATCTGGACCAACCACGTCGACGTGCGCCCGGGCGACAAGGCGCGCGGCCGAGAGATCTGGCAGCGGTTTCCGAAGTTCATCCTCGGCTATGTCGTCACGTTCGCCGCTACGCTGGCCATCGCCCTCGGCGTGTCGCCCGAGGTCAAGGCGGAGCTGAAGTCCGTCGTGAGCGAGGCCAACGTGTTTCGCGGCGTCTTCTTCACGCTGACGTTCTTCTCGATCGGTGTCGCCGCGAATTTCCGAAGGCTCTGGCAGGAGGGCATCGGCAAGCTCGCCGCAGTGTATGTCGTGTGCTTGTTCGGGTTCATCATCTGGGCCGGCTTGCTCATTTCCTGGGTCTTTTTCAGCGGTATCAAGCCGCCGCTTGCGAGCGGCTGAGGCAGGAGTACGGCGATGTCAGAAGTCGATGTGGGCGCCGAGGTTCGCAAAGCACCGCCGGCCGAACCCCTGCTGCCGATCGAAAAGAAGCTGATCGGCTGGAGCTTGGGGCTCGGCGTCGTGTTGCTCGTGATCCTGTTCGCGGCGACTCGCGCGTAGCGGGAGCGCTTTGATCGCAGTCGAAGAGAACCGGAGCGCACACGCCCGCGGAGAGGCTTAGCAAAGATTCCCTCCGCGGAGGCGCACGGCACGGCGCGAGCCTCGGCGCGACGTTCGTCAATTGGGAAGCGGCATCGCGTCGCAGGAGACGTTCGGGTTCCAGTCCACGAACGTGCCGTTGGGATTGCGCCGCCACGCCCACACGTGGATCTCCAAAAACGCCGGGAGCCCGTACCGGTTCGGTGCGCCGACGAAATTCAAGAGATGGCCGGCCAGCACGGGCCTGTCGGGGTCGGGCCAGAATTCGGCCAACGTGATGTATTCGACGCCGACCAACCTCAACGCGCCGTTCGGTTGCGGCTCGTAGATCAGCGCTTCGGGCGTCGCCGGGTCCACGAGTCCGTCCCCTATCAGGCTCGCCTTGACGTAGTGAATCCCCATCGCGCCTTCTTCGGGCCCGCTGACGCAGGGGCCCGGCTCATAGCCGTCTTCCACGGCATTCTCCACGTTCCGGTAACGCCGCGTCTCGCGGCGCACCAGGTCGACCAGGGGTCCAGAGCCCTCGACCGAGTGATCGGCGTGCGGCGTATCGTCGGGAGGCTGAGCGTACACGCCCTGAGAGGCTGCCAAAGACATCGAGGCGGCGTAGAGCGCCGGGCAAAGCAGCTTCATCTGAAAACCCTCCTGCTCGTCGTAGTCATTGAAGGCTGACGACCGTACGGAACGGCACGGTCCTCGTGTCGACCTCCATGTCTACGAAACCCTCGAGGGTGATGCCGGACGATCGCGGGTGCCGAGGCCTCCCGATGATTGGCTCCGGCCGCTGTCGTCGAGCCGAGTGCGCGCCGCCTCCCGCGCCGTTGTGGTCGAGCTCGGTCCGACGAGGAGTACGCCGCTTTTGCTGTCTCGAAGCCAGCCGAGGATAGCAAGCGCAGGTCGACGCGTCGCTCGGTAGCGCTGCCGATCGTTGAACCTTCGGCTTCGTACGTCGTAGGCTTCCGCCAAGGGGCCGGAGCGCACACGAATGTTCGTCATCGAGCTCATCTACAAGGCGGATCTCGGCGAGATCGACGCACACATGCGCTCGCACATGGCGTTTTTGAACAAGCACTACGCCGCCGGCACGTTTCTCGTCTCGGGCCGCAAAATCCCTCGCGACGGCGGCATCGTCCTTGCGACCGGGGGCAGCAAGGAGGAAATCGAGGCCGTCGTCAAGCAGGACCCGTTCGTCAAGCACGGGCTCGCCGACTATCGGATCATCGAATTTCGCGCGAGTCAGCGGGCTGCAGACGTCGGGGAGCGCATCGAGGCCGACCGCCGGATGCGGCATACGAATCCCGGCTGACACTTTCGGCCGAGGTCGCGCCGCGCGCCGCTCGACACCCGGAAACCGTCACTAGCCCGCATCGAGCCTCCCGCACCCTGTCACTTTCCTACGACAGGATGAGAGCGCTAACGCGCGCGAATATAGTCGATGCGACTCGCAAAGGCTCCAGGCAACCGCTGAGGTCGGTTCGGAGCTCGGGACGGGTTCGTCCCGGCTGAGCTCAAGGAGAGTGGTGGTCCTCACCCAGGACCGACATCGGAGCGAACATCGTGACGCCAGCGCTCACGTCGAATGGCTACGTCGTGGATCATGGACCCTCGACGTTCGGCTCGTTGCGCGACTCTACTCCGCATGCCGCCGATGGACCGGAGCTGCGCGAGCGACTCGCGCAAGACGGCTATGTATTCCTTCGCGGGCTGCTCGATGTGAGCGTCCTGCGACGCGTGCAAAAGCTCGTCGGCGCCGAGCTATCGCGCCTCGGCGTGCTCGATGCAGCCGGCGACCGCGGGGCGCACATGTTTCCGGCGCGCCGTGGCGCCTGTCTGTATCGGGTACTCGACGGCTTGAGCAAGATCGAGCTGCGTGCGCTTACGAGGCAGCCCGCTCTGGTCGAAGTATTCACGAGGATTTTCGGCGAGGACGTCAGGCCCCTCGACTATCACTGGCCCCGGGTCGCCGGCCCGGGCAGGGCCGAGTTGCCGCATTGCGACTGGATCTACATGTGCCGCGGCACGACAAACCTCTTGTCTGCTTGGATGCCGTTGATGGACATGCCGCTGACGCTCGGACCGTTGATGATTCTCGAGAATTCGCACCGCGACAATCTGCTCACGCGTTCGTACCTGAAGATGGACGCGGATCGTCTCGGAATCTTCGACGCGGTGCGCGTGAAGCACGGGATGCTCCTGCGCGGCGGCACGTACAGTAAGCGGCCGGACAGAACGCGCGAGGAATTCGGCACTCGCTGGCTCAGCGCCGACTTCGCGATGGGCGACGTCGTCATCTTCAGCACACGCTGCTTGCATGCGACGCTCGATAACCGCACGGGGGGCTTTCGTGCCTCGATCGACGTGAGATTCCAGCCTGCTCGCGAGGCCGCCGATCCCCGCTTCGACGGGCCGCATCCGATCGCACACACCGAGCGCGACTGGTCGATCTTCGATCTCTACACGCGACTCAAGCGAACGCTGAGCAGGTTCCGAGCCGAGGCTCGAGCGCCGCATGCGGAGCATCGCTAAGCGCGCCTTACGCTGCTCTTCGTCCAGCTCGTTCCACCGCGATCGCCTGAGCGCGTCCTCGGTGCCATGTAGATGGCCAAGAATTTCTTCATGGCCGTTCCCCGAGCCTGCGTTCATCTTGGATGGATTCACAGACACCCGGACGCGACATCGATCGCGACACCGGATCTCGCCCAGTCACGGCGTAGAGCAAACGCCGGATGATCCGCTTGGAAGCCATTTCGCGGTAAATACCCCCTACCCCTTCCCGGCGTCTGCCGACCCGGCAAATTGCCTAGCAGGTGAACAATTCCGAGAACGCTCTATACTCGAGATGTTGTTGCATACGTAGACCAACCATAACGAGCCGAGGGAGGAAACCATGAACACACTATATGACGCAAAGGGCAACATGCTTCCTCTACGCAGCAGTGCGCTGTCTATTGCTCTGGCGCTTGCGGCACCGACATTCGCTCAAGACGCCGGCAGTCCGGACACTGCAGGGATAGAAGAAGTGATCGTCACCGGCTCGCGCATCTTGCGGCGCGACGCGTCTTCCGACAGCCCGCTGTTGACGATCACGAGCGATAGCCTGACGAACACGTCCGCGGTCAGCATCGACCAGCAGCTCAGCAAGCTGCCGCAGTTCGCACCGGGCTCGAATCAATTCACCGATGCCGGTTCCACTCAGGCTACGCCGACCGATAGCCCGGGTATGGCCACCGCCAATCTCCGGGACCTCGGCGCCAACCGTACCCTCGTCCTCGTGGACGGCCGGAGGCGGCAGCCGGCCAACGCCAGCCTGGCGGTCGACCTGAACACGATTCCGACGCTCGCAATAGACACCGTCGAGGTCATCACCGGCGGCGCGGGCTCGACCTACGGCGCCGACGCCGTCGCCGGTGTCGTCAACTTCAGGCTGAAGCGCGACTTCCAAGGCTTTGGCTTCGACACCTCGTACGGCGCCACGCAGGCGGGCGACGGCGAGGAATACAAGCTTTCGATGCTGATGGGCACGAACTTCGCGGACGACCGCGGCAACGTGATGCTCGGCTTGGGCTACGCCCGACGCAAGCCGGCCTACGAGAAGAATCACGACTTCTTCTCGTCGGCCTGGACGGATCCCGATACGACGGGCGGCAGCCAGCCCAGATTCCCCGCCTACGCAGGGGGCGGCGTGACGCAGGCAGCGGTCGATGCCGTTTTTCCGGGACAGCCGCCGGGAGACGTGAGCAGCCGTACCTCGGCCTTCTACTTCCAGCCGGGCGCGACGACGAACGAGGCTACGATCTTCGTTCCCTCTCAAGGCATCGTCTCCGGGGACCCGGCTGTAGGCTACACGGGCCCTCTCTATCCGGAATACAAGATCGGGAGCAACGGTGCTCTCCAGAGCAACACGACCGAAGGCTACCTGTCCCTGCCGCTGGAGGACTACTCGGCTTTCCTCGCCGGCCACTACGACGTCGCCGACAATGTGGAGCTCTACATTCAAGGCAATCTGGATCACAAGGAGCTCACCACTCGTCCCGGCACCTACGTCATCGCCTTCAATCAATGGACCGTGACGGTTCCGCGCGACGGCGAGCACCCGATTCCGGACTCCCTCGCGACACTTCTCGATTCGCGGACGACGTCGATCGATGGATTCGGCAATCCGGTTCCGGGGACGGGACCAATGTCGCCCTGGGTCTTTCAGACCAGCGCCGACAGGCTCGGCATCGGTCTGACGGAGCTGCACAACAGCACGAACACCTTCGAGCTCGTGACCGGTTTCCGCGGCGACCTGGGCGTCAGGGACTGGACGTACGACTTTTTCGTCTCGCACGGCGTCACGAACCAACAGGTGAGATACGACGGGTACATCGATTGGGCGAATTATCAGGAGCTCATCAACCAGCCGAACTACGGCACGGGCGCCAAGTTCAGCAATGGGCGTCTGGGCCGTGAGGCCTCCTGTACCACCGGCATCAACCCGTTCATCGATCAGGCGGTTTCCCAGGACTGCGTCGAAATCCTGAGCCCCGACATCAATACGGGCACGGACATCACTCAGGACCAGGCGGAGGTGAACATTCAGGGCGCCGCCGCCAATCTGCCGGCCGGCGAGCTGCGCTTCGCCCTCGGTGCCGATTGGCGACGGAACAAGTTCGACTACACGCCCGACAAAGGCATCTCGACGTCGAACATCGTGTCACACACGCTGGGTCTCTTCGACACCACCGAGACGCACGGCTCCGTGGAAGTCAAGGAAATCTACGCCGAGTTGCTGCTGCCGGTTCTCCGTGACAGGCAGTTCGTAAGGAGCTTCGAGCTGAATCTCGGTGTCCGGTATTCCGACTACGACAACATCGGGGGTGTGACGACCTGGAAGAGCACCGGTGACTGGACCGTCAACGATAACTTGAAGTTCCGCGGCGGATACCAGCTGGCCAACCGCGCGCCGAACGTCGCCGAGCTGTTCCAGCCGCCGGTCTTCTCGGTCGTGGGCTGGCCGGACCACGATCCGTGCTCGATCCTCACGCGGGCGAGCTACGGTAACGTGCCGTCCAACCCGGATCGCGCCCAGGTGCAGGCGCTGTGCACGACGCTCAACGGCGGCAACACGGTCATCGACGAGAACTACGTCGGGAACGTTCCGTTCTACTTCCCGCTGGGCCGCGATCTGACCCAAGGCAACCCGAAGCTCGACTCCGAGGAGGCCGACACCTGGACCTTCGGCACGGTGATCAGCTCCCCGTTCGAAGCCGAGTGGTTGCGCGACGCGAGCCTTACTCTCGACTACTACCAGATCGAAATCGAGGGAGCCATTGCGCCGGCGTCGACGCAGGTCGTGTACCAGGAGTGCTTCAACGGCCTGGGCAACAACCCCACCTACGACCCGAACTTCGACTACTGCCAGCGCATCCTGCGCCAGCCCAACGGCTTCTGGGTCGCGACGATCGCCCAGTTCGAAAACCTGGGTAAGATCGAGACCTCGGGCGTCGACGCCGCTCTCAATTGGAGCATCGATGCGCCCGGCTTCGGCGGCAACAGCGGACGGTTCTTCGCGAACGTGCTGATCAACTATCTCGACAAGTACGAGATTCAGAACAACCCGGGCGGTCCGATCTTCGATTATTCCGATTCCGTGGGCCGCTACCGATGGAAGTCGAACGCCTCGTTCGGCTACAGCTTCGGCGCGGGGTCCATTACGCTGAACTGGCGTCACTTGCCGAGCGCGAGGAACACGGCGAAGGTCACCAACCCCGAGGCCGACCAGCTCGACACGAAGTCTTTCGACGTCTTCGACATCACAGGCCGTTGGGCCATCAACGACGCCTACACTCTGCGAGCGGGTATCGAAAACGTGTTCGACCGCGAGCCGAATCGGGTCGGCGTCCTGCCCGGCGTGAACGAAGCGCGGGGCTCGACCACATCGGACTACGACCAGCTCGGGCGGCGCTTCTTCGTCTCTCTCGGGGTTGCATTCTGAGTCGAGCTGGGATCGTAATGCTCTAAACTCGGGTGGCGGGCGGCGGAACGAGCGTTCCCCGCCCGCTTTTCTTGTTGCCGCGGTCGGCAGCCACCGATGCCCCCCCCGCGCTGATTCGGTCGAACCAGGCGCTCGAAGGGCAAGTCGCGCGGCGACGGCAAGGCCTGACGCCGACGGCGTCGCCGGTTCACCGACGGTTGGCCGATGCCGGCGCGAGCGGTTTGCGGATCGCGATGCTCTCCCATCCCGTGACGACGATCAGGATGCCGAGCGCAATCGCGTTGAGCATCAGTGCCGAAAACCTATGCGCGAATGCCGACGGGAGCAGCGGGAGGAACAGCAGCAGACCGACCACGTGGGACAACGGCGGCGCGCGCCGCACGTTCGTTACCCACTTGAACAGAGCGTTGCCGAGCAGATACAGCGCCGGAGCGCCGATGATCGCGGCGATGCCCGCATCGGTGATTTGGTCCGGGTGCACCAGCACCAGCTCGTCGGCCACGGCGCTGACAATGATGCCGCCCACGATCAGCAAATGCAGATAGGTATATGCCATGCGTCCCTGGCGTCCGGGATCGGCCTCACGTTCGATTCGGTGCTGAGCCCGCGGAGCGCCGGTGTCGAAATAGATCCACCACATCGCCATGCTGCTCAGGACGGCGATTGTCAGCCCGCCGAGCGTCTCGGCGCTCCACGCCAGCTCCGCAAAAGTCGCTCCGGTAACCAACAACGACTCGCCGAGCGCAATGATCACGAAGAGCGCGCAGCGCTCGGCCATGTGGCCGCCGTGGATGTTCCAATCGGCAATGCTGGACCGCCCGAGCCCAGGCACCCAGAAGTAGAGCCACGGAGAGATGTACTCCAGCAGCAACGCGGCCGCCCACCATGCGAATCGCGTCTCCTCTCGAGAGAAGCCGCCCGCGATCCAGAACAGGCCCGAGACGACGAGCCACGCCAGAATGCGCTGAAAGTTGCGGATCATCCGGACGGGCGCACGCCGCGCCGCCCACAGAAAGAAGAGCGTACGACCCACCTGCATGAACACGTACGCGCCGGCGAATGCCGACCCGCGCTCGGCGAATGCTTCCGGAATCGAGGCCGCAAGCACGACTCCTGCCAGCATCAGCGCGAAGAGACAGAGCCGCACCGGAATCCGCTCGGGGTCCAGCCAGTTGGTGACCCAGGACGTGTAAATCCAGACCCCCCACACCGCGATCAGGAGCAAGGAGACCTGCGCCGCGCGCAGCGGGATCGGTTGCGCGAGCAGCGCGTGGGACAGCTGCGTGACTGCGAATACGAATACGAGATCGAAGAAGAGCTCGACCGGGGTGACGCGGCCGCCGTCGATGCCGTCGTGCCGGCGTAGCAACGTGGGTGCTGACTGGATCATTTGCAGCTGCCGACAGGCACCCGCCGCGCCCGTCCTCCGCACTCACTATACTGCCGAACGGCGAGATTCGCGGTTTCCCGCGGCAGCAGGAGATCATCCGCCACATCGTCAACGATCGAGTCGTGAGCCCGGCTACCTGTCGACGCTCGGCGTGCCGCTGCTCGACGGGTCGGGTCGAGGGGGCTACCTCCGCGCGACGGCGAGCGCGGCCGACGGCTACGTCTGCTCGACGGCGAGCACGGCCCACTCCTTGACCGTGATCCTGCCGACCACCTCCGCCGTGCCCCCTCGCGGGTCGATCACGAGCGTCTCCCCTTCCGCGACGCCGTCGGCAGCGTCGCCGAACGCGGCGGAGATGTTCGGCGCGTGCGTCACGATCAGCGTGTTCGTGCCTTCCTCGGCCGGCGCCTCGGCCGCCTTTCGGCGGAGCCACTCGCCGTTCTCTTCGCCCGGCGCCAGCTCGTCGACGACCTGCGGATGCTTGTAGCCCAGATAGATCAATGTTTCGATCGCGCGAAACGTCGGGCTCGACATCGTGACGCCGATGTCGACGTCGAGCGCGCGAAAAGCGTACCCGACGGCAGTGGCATGCGCTCGTCCGAGATCGTCGAGCTCGCGCTCGCGGTTGACGTTTCTCGGGTCCGCTTCCCTCGGCTCCGGAGCCTCCCGGGGCGAGCTCGTATGACGCATCACCAGCACGTAACCGCCTTCACGGAGCATCTCGACGATCGATTCGGGGGAGGCCCCTTGCCCGGCGGCGGAGCCGCCGAGCATGAAACAAAGTACCGCGCCGATCGCGGCGGCGTATCGAGAACCCGCTAATCTCCCCAGGGCAGTCTTCATCGCGATGCCTCCTTCTTGTCGGCGGGAATGACGTTCTGCGACGTTCTGCTACGGCGGCCGGCCCTATTATAGGAACGGCGGACGATCGGGCCACCGTCGGCCCGCGCGCCTGCGGCGCGGGCCGGCTGACGCCGTCAGCGGCGCCAGAACGCGGGCGTCAGGAGGACCAGGAACGTGAAGATCTCGAGCCTGCCGAGCAGCATCGAGAACGCCATCAGAAGCGTGCTGTGGTCGCTCAGCGTCTGAAAGGTAATTGCGACGTCGCCGAGCCCGGGGCCGAGATTGTTGAGCGACGTCGAGACGGCTCCGAAGGCCGTGACCTGATCCACTCCGTCGAGCATCAGCACGACCATCAAAAGCGCGAACACGGCCACGTAGACAGTGAAGAACCCCCAGATGCCGTCGATGATGCTGTCGGAGACGATGCGGCCGTCGATCCGGACCGGATACAGCGAGCGGGGATGGATCAGCCGCTGGAGATGCACGCCGGCCTGTTTCACCAGGATCACCACGCGGATCACCTTCAATCCGCCGGACGTGGAGCCCGCAGATCCGCCGATGAAGCTCGAGAAGATCAACAGGACGGGAAGTGCGAGCGGCCAGATCGCGATATTCGCAGTCGCGAACCCGGTCGTCGTGATCACGGAAACGACCTGAAACGTGCCGTAGCGCAAAGCCTCCAGGACGCTGTCGTACGTGCCCGTGACGTAGAGCACGGCGGCGACGAACAGGCTGAGCGCGGCGACGATCAGCACGAACGCGCGGGTCTGCGTGTCCTGACCGTAGAGCCGCAAGCGCAGCGCCCGCCATGCGAGGAAGTGGACGCTGAAGTTGATGCCGCCGATCATCATGAACACGATCGCTATCGCTTCGATCAGAAGACTGTCGTAGTAAGCGATGCTCGCATCGTGCGTCGAATAGCCTCCGGTCGCGACCGTCGCCATGCCGTGACCGATCGCGTCGAAGAGGTCCATGCCGGCCAGCCAGTAGCAGAGCGCGCAGGCGACCGTGAACCCGAGGTAGAGCTCCGAGAGCCGTCGGGCCGTGCGCGCGACCCGCGGCGTCATCCGCTCGTCCTTGAACGGGCCCGGCACCTCGGCGCGATAGAGCTGCATGCCGCCGATCCCGAGCATCGGCAGCAACGCCACCGAGAGCACGATGACGCCGATGCCGCCGAGCCATTGCAGCTCTTGCCGGTACAGAAGCATCGATCGCGGAAGCTCGTCGAGCCCGACGAGCACGGTCGCGCCGGTCGTCGTGTAGCCGGACACCGACTCGAACATCGCATCGGCGAACGAGATGTCGAGCGCGAGCAGGAACGGCACGCTGCCGAGAACGCTGATCGCGGTCCACATGAAGGCGACGATCGCGAAGCCGTCGCGCGTGCGGATCGTGGTGGGATGCCGGTGCAGCGGAAGCCACAAAGCGACGCCGACGATTGCGGCGATAGCGAAGGTGATCGAGAAATGCGTCGCTTCGCCGTCGGAATAGTACAGCGAGACCGCCAAAGGCGGTATCAGGGTCGTGCTGAACAGCATGAACAGCACGCCCAGCGTCCGGATTATGACGGTAAGGTTCAAATACGACGCGAACGAGCAGCGGGGCAGGCGGTATTCTAGTGTGGCGTCCCGCAAATACCTATCACGTACGGCACGTTCGAGACGTCGCGCGCGCCGTCGCGGCGCGCCGGGCTCGCTGTGTTCTGCCGTTCTTCGTGAAGGGCTCGAGGTCGAACGACGCGGGCCGTCGCTCAGCAGCAGGTGCACCTCGACGGGCCGTGGCCCTCGGCGAGCACGCTCCCGTCGTCGGCAACGAGCGTGAGATTCAGCGAGCGCCCGTCCTCGAGCCGCAACGTGAGCACCGAGCCGACGAGCTCGCGCCGCTCCGGCACTCCGTCGAGGCTCACCTTGCCCTCCAGCCGATGAACTCCCGGCACGGGGAGCCCGGACGGCAACATGCCTTGAAAACGCGCGATCTCGTATGCGATGCCGGCGAACACCCGGCCGCGCCAATGCACGTCGCCGACGCCGGCACATTCCTCGACGAGCGTGAACGGGCCGCGCGCTGAAGCCGAGCTCATCCGCCGTCCTCCATGTCCGATGCCTTGCGGGGACCGACGATCATAGCAGCCGTCCAGTTCGGTCCAAAAAAAAGTGTCAGACACCTCTTTTAGTCCGACATAGCAAAAAGGTGTCTGACACCTTTTCTCGACACGAATGCGCGCCGTCTTTTTTTGAGAATTCGATTCGAGCGGCGAGAGCGAGCCGCTCGATAGACTCTGCCGCCGCATGCTGACGCAGAACGAAGACGGAAAAGCGGCGTGGGTTTCCTGGCCATCGTGATCCTGGTCGCCGCCGTTGCGGCAATCGCGCTCGCTTGGGCCCGGAAACGCCGCGGGCGCGCCCCGCGACGCGTGCGCACCGCTTCGGCCGGCCGTTCCTCCGCCGCAGCGTATTCCGCCGTCGAGATCCGCGCGCCGGCCGGCGCGTGCGCGGCGGCGAAGGCACTGGCCGGCAAAACCTTCCTCGCATCCGAAGCCCCGGCGCTGCCTCTCGAGCGCTGTGACGCAGCGCGATGCCGTTGCTCGTTCGAGAAGCTGCCGGACCGCCGGCAGGATTCGCGCCGTTGGTCCGACGAAGGGCTCTCGCCGGTGGTGTTCGACGGCGCCGAACGGCGCAAGACGGAAGACCGGCGGTCGAACGGCGAGTAGGCGCCTGTCTCAGCCTAAGCGAGCGGCCGATCCGCCGTCCCCGCATTCCGCTCGACCAGACGCTGCTCCGTCACGATCGCGTCCATCGGCACATCGTGCGGCTGCGGGAAGATCGTCGTCAGCCGGCCCAGCTCGTAGCCGACTCCGATCGCGAGCGGCTTCGGATCGAGAGAGGCGAGCGTCCGGTCGTAATAGCCGCCGCCGTAGCCCAGGCGGTAGCAGGCTGCGTCGCCGCCGACCAGCGGGACGATCAGCGCGTCGGGCCTCACGACGACGCGCTCGGCCGGCACGGGAATGCCCCACACGCTCTGTCGCCGCAGCTTCGTTTGCGCGTCCCAGCGCCAGAACTCGACCGGTGCCTTCGGCTCGACGACGACCGGAAGCGCCGCTTCGAAGCCGCGCTCGATCAAACCGCGCACGAATGCCCGCAAGTCCGGCTCTCCGCGGATCGGCCAGTAGAACCCGATGCGCAGCGGCGCCGCTTGCAACGGAGCATAAGTGGCAAGCCGATCGGCGATCGCGCTCGTCAGCCGCTCGCGCTCGGCTCGAGAGAGCGCCATGCGAGCCTCGATCAGCCGCTTCCTTTGTTCCTTGCGCCAAGCGCGCACGTCTTCCCAGCGGTCCATCGTGCGGCAGGATACACCACCGTGATAGCCTTCGCGCGATGAGCACGAACCCGACCTATCGCGCGTTCGACGCCGCGCCGGGCGCCGCCGGCACTCGGCGCCCGCGTGCCGCCCGGCCCGCGCCCGCGCACGGCTGAACCGATCGGAGAGCCGCCATTCCCGACGTCGTGCTCGTGCCGCTGGTTGTGGTCGTCGTCGCGACAGGCGCGCTGCTCCATGCCTCGATCGGATTCGGTGCGGCGTTGTTCGCGATGCCGCTGCTCGCTTTGATCATCGACGTGCCGACCGCGACGCCGCTCGTCGCGCTCGTGATGCTGACGACGATCGCCGTCCTCCTCGTTCGAGATTGGCGTCATGTCATGCTCGGCAGCGTGTGGCGTCTCGTCGCCGGCACGGTTCTCGGAATTCCCGTGGGCCTCGTGCTGCTCGAGGGCGGACGAGGCGAGATCCTGCGCATCGTCCTCGGCGCCGTGCTCGTGGCCTACGCGCTCTGGTACTTCGTGCGTCCGTCGCTTCCGCGCATCCGCGCGAACCCCGGCGCCTGGGCACTCGGCTTCGTCGCGGGCGTCCTCGGCGGCGCCTACAACACCAATGGGCCCCCCGTGATCCTCTACGGCGCGGCACAGCGCTGGCCCGCCGCTCGCTTTCGGGCGACGCTCCAGGGCTATTTCCTGCCGGCCACGGTCCTGATCACGGCGGGCCACGGGCTCAGCGGGCTCTGGACGCCGCGCGTGCTCGGGCTCTTCGCGTGGTCGTTGCCGCTCGTCGTGCTCGCGGCGCTCGCGGGCCCCCGGATCGGCCGCGCGATTCCCGAGGAGCGCTTTTCCACGGTCCTGCACGCCGGGCTCGCAGTCGTCGGGATCATCTTGATGCTCTAAATATCTTTCTCGCGCTGCACTTGAAACTTCTTTGCAAAGGCGGCAGGAGTGGAACGTTATACTGGCTGCGGTTGAAAGGTTCTCCCCCTGTTCGAATCTTCAACCTCCCCCTAGAGCCCGGCTCTTGCCGGGCTCTCCCTTTTTTGGGCGCCCGAATTTCGCGATATCATGAGCGCCTTCGCCTCGTCGAGCACGGTCGCATGGTTGTACGGATGGTTACGGCTTGCGTCGAAACGGCCATCAGCGCCGGCAGCGTCGCGAGCCCACGTTACCGGTCCGAGCCGGTCACGATCACGTGCTCGGCCTTCTACGCCGCTCGCCTGCCGGGGAAACACCTGCACTGAACCGACTCGTGCCCACGAGAATCGACACGGTTTCCTTCACGGGACGCTCCGGCCGCCGCTACGAGTTTCGCCTTTACGTCTGGGCGACCCGGTTCAAGCCGATCCCCGCCGTCTACGTGGTCACCGAGCGCTCGGTGGAGCCGAACACGAGCCCGACCTACCGCCCGGTGTTCGTCGGCAGCACGTCCGACATGTCGCGCATCTTCGATGGGCACCCGCATCAAGACTGCTTCGACCTCTACTACGCGAACACGATCGCGGTGCTGCAGGAGGCGGACGCGGCGGCACGTGCGCGGATCGAAGAGGACCTGGCCGGCGCGCTCGCGCCGCCGTGCAACTCGGGCGCGGAGATATGACGGCCGAGGACATCGTCATCGAGCACGACGAGCGCGGGAGTCGCTTCGTGGCGCGCGTCGCGGGCGGCGAAGCGTACCTGACCTACGTGCGCCTCGGTCCGCGCACCCTCGACTACTACAGCACGTTCGTGCCGGAGTCGCTGCGGGGACGGGGCATCGCGTCGGCGCTCGTCCGCCATGCGCTCGCCTATGCAAAGGATCGGCGCCTGAAGATCGTCCCTACGTGCCCGTTCGTCGCACACGTCGTGCAGCAGGATCGATCGTTCGACGATCTCGTCGTTGTGGATAAGTCGGTGGAAAAGGGCCGATCGCCAACGGGTTAGCGCAGTCGATTTCAGTTATTGCTCATGAGGCCCGAATAGTCATTCACTTGTCGTTCAATGCGTTACGGACGAAATCTCGTGCTTCTCATACGATCCTCCGCTTAATTGTAGGATTCAAGGCCCG
Organism: Gammaproteobacteria bacterium; assembly: GCA_036381015.1. NCBI lineage: Bacteria > Pseudomonadati > Pseudomonadota > Gammaproteobacteria > Gammaproteobacteria bacterium. Next base: position 80,904 of record DASVDR010000010.1, on the reverse strand, counting down.
GGCACGCGGCCTGTGGACAGCCGCCGGAAGCCGGCGGGCTAAACTTGCCCTCCCCGTCCACCAACCAGCCGACGCTAGCCTTGCCCTCCCGGTCCACCGATCAGCCGAGCCCCTAACCTTGCTCTCCCCGTCGACCGATCATCACCCAGACCCCGTGACGTCCGCCGGTCGCCCAGGACGCCCGTCCGCAGAAGGCGCGGCCGCCGGCCTGCCGCGGCGCCTCGCCGCGCTGGTCTACGACCTGATGCTGCTCGCGGGGCTGCTGTTCGTGTTCACGCTCGCCGTGTTCGTGCTGCGCGGCGGCCGGGGCGTCGCGCCCGGCACGCTCTGGTTCCAATCGAGCCTGGGCGCCGTCGCGATGCTTTTTTTCACGTGGTTCTGGACGCACGGCGGGCAGACGCTCGGCATGCGGGCGTGGCGGTTGCGCGTCGTCGATGCCGCGGGCGGGCCGCTCGGCTGGGGCAAGGCGCTCGGCCGCTTCTTCGCGGCGCTGCTCTCGGCCCTTCCGGCCGGGCTCGGTTTCTGGTGGGCCGCGATCGACCCTGACAAGCTCTGCTGGCACGACCGCCTCTCGGGCACGAAGGTCGTGCGCACGGCCGCCGGCGCACGGTGAGGCGGGTCAGCGCATGCGCGCGAACGCGACGACCGTTACCGCGAGCAGGACGGCGCTCGGCGCCCAGGCGACGATGCGCGGATCGAGATCGAACACCTCGCCGCTGTTCGCGAGCATCTGCGTGCCGACGTAGAACGAGAGGCCGATCACGAGGCCTACGAGCAGGCGGCCGGTCTTTCCGGCCGAGCGCAGCCCGCCGAGCACGAACGGCAGGGCGAGCACCGTCATCAGCAGAACCGAGACGACGTTCGCCATTCGCGACCAGTACGCGATCTGATAGCTGGTGGCGTCGAGATCGTTCTCCTCGAGGTAGCGGATGTAGCGGCGCAGCGCAGGCGTGTCGAGGAGGTCCTCGCGCACGGCCGAGAGACCGAGGAGGTCCGGGCTCACATCGTAGCGGCGTTCCGCGACCCGCTGGCGGTCGACGATTACGCGCCCGTCGAGGAAGCGGGTCTCCTCGTAGTTCGCGAGCAGCCACTCGCCGCCGGAACCGAGCACCGCCGAGTCGGCGCGCGCGACCCGCTCGAGCCGCTGGCCCTCCCCGAGCTCGTACAGGTACAGGCCGCCGAAATCGATCTGCCCCTGCCGACGTCGCAGGTTGAAGATCAGGTCGCCGCTCTTCAGCCACGTCGACTGCCCCGCCTCGACGAGATCCTCGTTCAGCGCCCGAGTGCGCATCTCGCGCGCGTACGCACCGAGCGACGGCGCGAGCGATTCGCCAAGCAGCACCATCGCGACGAGGAGCGCCAGCCCCGCAACGGAGACGGACGCGAGAAGCTGGAGCGTCGATACGCCGCTCGCGCGCATCACGACGAGCTCGCGATGCACGGCCAGATTGCCGAGCGAGAGCAGCGCGCCGATCAGCGCCGCCGGGGGCAGTATCTCGAATATCGTGCGCGGCAAGCGCAGCGCGACGTATGCGAGCGCGTCGCCGAACCCGTAGTCGTTCGTCCCGACGTCGTCGAGCTGCCCGACGAGCTCGACGAACCCCGCGACGGCAACGAGCACGGAGAGCGTGAGCGCGACGCCGCGCAGCACGTCCAGCGCGATGTAGCGGGTCAGGAGGCGCATCAGGAGGCCGCCTCCGCCGGCTCGATCCGCGGCGCGCGCGCGAACCAGCCGGACTCCCGCCCGAGCAGCAGAATCCCGAGGAGCGCGGCCGCCGCGTGCACCCACCACATGCCGATCCACTCGGGCACGTAGCCCCGCTCCACCCACACGCGCGCAATCGACAGGCTGTTCGCGTAGATGATGTACAAGAGCAGCCCTGCGCCGATCCGGGAGTAGCGGCCTTCCCGCGGAGACGAGCGGCTGAGCGGAACCGCGAGCAGCGCGAGCACGAGCAGCGACAGCGGCGAGGAGATGCGCCACTGAAGCTCGGCCGCATCCGCCGGGTCGCGGGACCCGAGCAGCGCCGCCGTCGGACGGGTCTCCACGGGCACGACGTATTCCTCGTCCTCGTCGGCGCGGATAGGGATGCCGTGCTCGCCGAAATGGACGATCGAGAAGGTCTTGCTTCCCGGAACGCCTTCGTAGCGGGTGCCGTCGAAGAGCACGAACGACATCGTCCCGGTGGCGGCGTCGTGCACACGCTTGCCCCGCTCGGCCAGGATCACCGCCACGCGGCCGCCGACGTGCCGCTGGACGAACACATCGTACAGCTCGTCGCCCTTCACCTCGCGCGCGTACACGACGGTGTCGCCGGAATCGGGCGTCGCGAACTTCCCGGCCTCGATCGCGGAGATCTGCAGGGACTCCCGCGCCTGCAGCTTGATCTGCTCGATCCGTGCGCTCGCGGCCGGCGTCTGCACGAGAGCGAACCAGCTGATCACGCCGGCGAGCGTCACGGCCAGCAGCGCTATGGGCCGAAGAAGCCGCGACGGGCCGATCCCGCAAGCCGAAAGGGCCGCCATCTCCGAATCGCGGCTGAGCCGGGCGAGCGCGAGCAGCACGCCCAGGAACAAGCCGATCGGAGCGAGCATCGTCAGATAGCGTAAGGACGTGAGGCCGAGCACGGAGAAGACCGCTTCTCTCGGCAGCTCGTCGGCGGCGGCCTCGCCGAGGATCTCGGCGAACTGGTTGCTCATCAGAATGACGAACAGCACCGAGACCACGACCAGCAGCGCCGCGACGCACTCGCGTAGAACGTAGCGGCTGACGAGGCTCACTGAGGGTCGGTTTCCAGTCGTTTCGGCGGTCGAGTACACTAGCCCGCGCTGCCGACGCGGGCAATAACACGATAATACAGACCGCGCCGCGGCGGGTGTGCAGCATTCCTCAGCGGCGCGGAACGGAATCGGACGATCGTCTCGCGCCTTTGCGAGTCCCAACCTTGGAAGGAGCAGCGAATGGATTTCTCGGTCAGAAGCGGCGAGCCTGCAAGCCAACGAACGGGCTGCGCGGTCCTGCCGATCTTCGAGGAAGGGCTCCGCGGGGCCGCGAAGGAGATCGATGCCGCCGCGGGAGGAGCGATCAAGCGCCTCGTGCGCGCGGGAGATGCGTCGAGCAAGCCGGGCAGCACGTTGCTCGTGCCGCAAGCGCCGGGCGGCGCCGCGGACCGGTGGCTCCTCGTCGGATGCGGCAAGGCCGCGCAGCTCGACATGAAGCGCCTCGCATCCGCGCTCGGCGCGGCAATGACCGCGTTGAAGGACAAGGGCGTGAAGGAGGCCGTGAGCTACCTCGCTTGGGGCACCGATCTCGATCCTTACTATGCGGCGCGCGTCACCGTCGAGACCGTCCGAAGCGCGGCGTACCGCTTCGACGAGCTGAAAAGCGACGAACGGTCGGGCAGCAAGCTGCGGCGCTTCGGCATCGCGGCCGACGGCGACGCTGTTCGTGAGTCGCGCCGCGGGATCGCCCATGGCACGGCGATCGCGAACGGCATGGACCTCGCGCGCAATCTCGGCAATCGGCCGCCGAACGTCTGCACGCCGTCGCACCTCGCGGCTGCGGCGGAGGAGCTCGCCGCCGGACGCGAGAAGCTCGACGTCGAGATTCTCACCGAGCGCGAGATCGAGAAGCTCGGCATGGGCGCGTTCCTCTCGGTCACGCGGGGGGCGGAGGAGCCGCCGCGCCTGATCGTGCTGCGCTACCGAGGGGCCGGCAAGTCGCCGCCCGTCGCGCTTTGCGGAAAGGGCATCACGTTCGATACCGGCGGCATTTCGCTGAAGCCGCCGGCGAAGATGGACGAGATGAAGTTCGACATGTGCGGGGCGGCGGGCGTCCTCGGCACGATGGCGGCGCTCGGTGAGCTCGAGCCCGAAATCAACGCCGTCGCCGTCATTCCCGCATGCGAGAACATGCCCGGCGGCCGCGCCACGCGGCCGGGTGACATCGTGAAGAGCATGTCCGGCAAGACGATCGAGATATTGAACACGGACGCCGAGGGCAGGCTGATCCTGGGCGACGCGCTGACCTACGCGAAGCGCTTCGACCCGCGCTGCATTCTCGACGTCGCGACGCTCACCGGCGCGTGCGTCGTGGCGCTCGGGCACCTGCACACGGGCCTCTTCACGAAGGACGACGCGCTCGCCGAAGCGCTCCTCGCGGCATCCGCTCGCTCGCTCGACACGGTCTGGCGGATGCCGCTGGACGACGAGTATGGAGACTCGCTGAAGACGAACTTCGCGGACATCGCGAACTCGGGGAGCCGGGACGGGGGCGCGAGCGTCGCCGCGGCGTTCCTCGCGAAATTCGTCGATGCGACGCCGTGGGCGCATCTCGACATCGCCGGCGTCGCCTGGCGGGGCGAGTCGAGCAAGGGGGCCACCGGCCGTCCGGTGCCGCTCCTCGTCGATTTCCTGTTGAATCTCGGGCCCGCGTGACCGAAATCGACTTCTACATCCTCGGCGGAGATTCCATCGAGGCCCGTCTCGTGCTCGCCTGCCGTATCGCCGAGAAGGCCGTGCAGCGCGAATGCGGCGTGCTGATCCGCCCGGGATCGGCCGCCGAGGCGCGGCAGCTCGACGAGCTGCTGTGGACCTTTTCACAGGGCAGCTTCCTGCCGCATCGTATGGCGAGCGCGGCCGGTCCCTCCCCGATCGAGCCGGTCCTGATCGATGACGGGCCGGGCCCGGTCGGCGAGCGCTGGGACCTGCTGATCAACCTTGCAGGCGACGTGCCGGAGTACTTCAGCCGCTACGCGCGGATGGCGGAAGTCGTCGACGCCGACGCCGATCGGCGCGCGCGCGGGCGGGAGCGTTATCGTTACTATCGTGATCGAGGCTATAGCTTGAAGACTCATCGGGTTTGATGCGATGGGCGCGCCGTCCGACGCGATCCCCGTCCTCACCGACGTGGTGCCCGAGCCGGGCGGCGCGGAGCGCGCGTCCTACCCGACGGCGGACGACGTGCTCGTCGCAGAGCTGCAGACGAAGCTCGCGGCCGAAGCGTTCGCGCTGACGGACGAGGTCATCCGCAAGGCGCTCGCCGAGCTCGAGGCGAGCCTGCTCGAGCAGGTGTCGCTGCGGCTGCGCGAGGCGCTGCCGGAGCTGATCGACACGATCCTGCGGGATCACCTGACCAGCGGCGACGATATGGACATGAAGGAGCGCGGAAGCACGGGCAGCGGGTGAGAACGATCGAAAACGAAAAATGGTGTCGACGAGAAATGGTGTCTGACACCTTTTCCGTCGACACCTTTTCCGTCGCGGCGGACCGCGAGTGAGGACCATCGAGGGACCGACAGTGAGCAAGGGATATCGCCCGGCCGAGGTCGAGGTCGACGCCGGGCACTACGAACGCTGGGAACGCGAGGGCTATTTCGCGCCGTCGGGCGACGGCGCGCCGTACTCGATCGTCATTCCGCCGCCGAACGTGACCGGCACGCTGCACATGGGCCACGCGTTCCAGCACACGATCATGGACGCGCTCACCCGTTATCACCGCATGCTCGGCCGGCGCACGCTCTGGCAGCCCGGCACCGATCATGCCGGCATCGCCACGCAGATGGTCGTCGAGCGCCTCCTCGCGGCGGAGGGCACGTCGCGGCGCGAGATCGGCCGTGAGCGATTCGTCGCGCGCGTATGGCAATGGAAGGAGCGCTCGGGCGGCGTGATCTCGAAGCAGATGCGCCGGCTCGGCGCGTCCGTCGACTGGTCGCGCGACCGGTTCACGATGGATCCGGAGATGTCGCGCGCGGTCGTCGAGGTGTTCGTACGCCTCTACGACGAAGGCTTGATCTACCGCGGCAAGCGGCTCGTGAACTGGGACCCGGTGCTGCGGACCGCCGTGTCCGATCTCGAGGTCCTCGGCGCAGAGGAGAAAGGGAAGCTCTGGCGGTTCCGGTATCCCTTGGCCGACGGCGACGGCCATGTCGTCGTCGCCACCACGCGGCCCGAGACGATGCTCGGCGACACGGCCGTCGCGGTTCACCCCGGCGACGAGCGCTACCGTGCGCTCGTCGGGCGGAAGGTGCGCCTGCCGCTGGCCGACCGGCTCATTCCGATCGTCGCCGACGAGTATGTCGACCCCGAGTTCGGCACGGGCTGCGTGAAGATCACGCCGGCCCACGACTTCAACGATTACGAGATCGGGCAGCGGCACGGCCTGCCCATGATCAACGTCCTCGACGAGAGCGCAGCGCTGAACGACGAGGCGCCGCCCGCGTATCGGGGGCTCGACCGTTTCGTCGCCCGCGAGCGGATCGTCGAGGACATGCGCGCGCTCGGCCTTCTCGACGGCATCGACGAGCACGTGTCGACGATCCCGCGCGGCGATCGCAGCGGGGCCATCGTCGAGCCGTTCCTCACCGATCAGTGGTACGTCCGAGTGCAGCCGCTCGCGGAGCCCGCGATCGAAGCCGTGGAGCAAGGGCGCGTCCGCTTCGTCCCCGACAACTGGTCGAAGATTTATTTCGGATGGATGCGCAACATTCAGGACTGGTGCATCTCGCGGCAGCTGTGGTGGGGCCACCGCATCCCGGCGTGGTACGACGAGGCGGGCAACGTCTACGTGGGGCGCGACGAGGCGGAGGTCCGCGCGAAGCACGCGCTCGCACCCGACCTCCCGCTCAGGCAAGACGAGGACGTGCTCGACACGTGGTTCTCGTCGGCGCTCTGGCCGTTCACCACGCTCGGATGGCCGGAGCGCACGCCCGCTCTCGCGGCGTTCTACCCGACGAACGTGCTCGTCACCGGCTTCGACATCATCTTCTTCTGGGTCGCCCGGATGATCATGATGGGACTGAAGTTCGCCGGCGACGTGCCGTTCCGGGAGGTCTACATCCACGGCCTCGTGCGCGATCAGGAAGGCCAGAAGATGTCGAAGTCGAAAGGGAACATCCTCGACCCGCTCGACTTGATCGACGGCATCGATCTCGAGGGCCTGCTCGCGAAGCGCACGGAAGGCCTGATGCAGACGCACCTGAAGGCGAGGATCGAGAAGACGACCCGCAAGGAGTTCCCGAACGGCATCCCGGCCTTCGGCGCGGACGCGCTGCGCTATACGTTCGCGTCGCTCGCCACCACCGGACGCGACATACGCTTCGACCTGGGCCGCGTCGACGGCTTCCACCGCTTCTGCAACAAGCTGTGGAACGCTTCCGCCTACGTCTTCATGCAGCTCGATCGCACGCCGGCCGCCTCCTCCGCGAGCGCAGCCGTGACGCCCGCGGCGACGATCGCCGAGCGCTGGATCCGATCCCGGCTCGGCCGCACCGTCCGCGCCGTTCACGAAGGCTTCGCCGGCTACCGCCTCGACCTCGCCGCACAGGCGCTCTACGACTTCGCATGGCACGAGTTCTGCGACTGGTACGTCGAGCTCACGAAGCCGATCCTGCAATCGCCGGAGGCGGACTCGGCCGCGGCGGCAGCGGCGCGCGCGGCGCTCGCCGACACGCTCGGCGCGTTGCTGAAGCTCCTGCACCCGCTGATCCCCTTCGTGACGGAAGAGCTCTGGCTCGAGCTCTGCAAGCGCACCGGGACGCCGAGCAAGACCATCATGCTCGAGCCGCTGCCCGACGACGGAGCGCTGCCGCCCGACGAGGAGGCGGAGCAGGAGATCGAATGGCTGCAGCGATTGGTGGTCGGCATCCGGCAGATTCGCGGCGAGATGAGCATCGCGCCGTCGCGCCCGCTCGCGGTGAAGCTCGCCGGCGCGTCGAAGCTCGATCTCGAGCGCGTCGAGCGGCATCGGGGCTCGCTCGAGCGGCTTGCCGTCCTCGCCGAGATCGCGCCCGTGGAATCGGCGGCCGCGGTTCCGGGAGCCGCCACGGCCCTCGCCGGCGACATGCAGCTCCTCGTGCCGCTCGCCGGCATCATCGACCTCGACGCGGAGCGGGAGCGGCTCGGCAAGCAGCTCGCACGCGCAGCTTCGGACCTCGAGAAATCCTTGCGCAAGCTCGACAATGCAAGCTTCGTCGCGAACGCGCCGAGCGACGTCGTCGCGAAGGAGCGCGAGCGCGTCGACGAGCTGAAGCAGCGGACCGAGCGCCTCCGCGCTCAGATCGAGCGGCTCCGGGAGATCGGTTGAGCCCGGCCGGCTGCGGCCTCCCGCGGCGATTTGCGGATTGAGTCACATTTGCCCGGAATCCGGGTGGCCGGGGACGCGCCCGATCGGCGAACATTGAGACGATGGTCACGCCTTCACTCCGCGCCGCCCGCACCGACTCCGACGCCGCGTCGCTGATCGAGCCGGTGATCGCGGCGCTCGAGCGCATCATCGTCGGGAAATCCCGGCAGCTTCGGCTGTCCGTCGCGTGCCTTCTCGCGCGCGGGCACCTGCTGATCGACGACCTGCCCGGCGTCGGCAAGACGACCCTCGCGCACGCGCTCGCGAAGGCGCTCGGCCTGAAGTATCAGCGCGTGCAGTTCACGAGCGATCTGCTGCCCGCCGACGTCATCGGCGTGTCGATCTTCAATCGCGAGACCGGGCGCTTCGAGTTCCACCCGGGGCCGCTCTTCTCGCAGCTCGTGCTCGCCGACGAGATCAACCGCGCCACGCCGAAGGCGCAGAGCGCGCTGCTCGAGGCGATGGAGGAGCGCCAGGTCACGGCCGACGGCGACACGTACCCGCTGCCGTCGCCGTTCTTCGTGATCGGCACGCGCAACCCCTCTCACCAGATCGGCACGTTCCCGCTGCCCGAGTCACAGCTCGACCGGTTCCTGATGCAGATCGAGCTCGGTTACCCCGCACCCGACGAGGAGCGGCAGCTCCTCGCGGGCGGCGAGCGGCGCGCGCTCGTCGAGGAGCTCGAGCCCGTGCTCTCCGTCGACGCGCTGCTGCGGCTCCAGGAGCTCGTGCCGAAAGTGCATCTCGCCGAGCCGATCCTCGACTACGTCCAGGCGCTGATCGGGTACACCCGCACCTCGGGCGAGTTCGTCGCGGGCCTTTCGCCGCGCGCGGGCATCGCCCTCGTCCGCGCCTCCCAGGCTTGGGCGCTCATGCACGGGCACGCCGGAGTGCACCCCGAGGACGTGCAGGCGGTCTTCCCGGGGATCGTCGCGCACCGCCTCGAGGCGGCTTCCGGCGGCGCGCTCGACCCCGATGGCCCGCTCGGCGCAGCGATACTCGCGGCCGTCCCGATCCCCTGACGACCGGGCGCGGGGAGCGGGGCGCGCGGCCGCGGGCTCGGGCGGCCCGGCAGCGCGGCTGGGCAGCCGATCGGCGCAACCGGGCGGCCGGACGGCGCAACCGGGCGGCCGGGCGGCTCGGCTTCCCGGCGCGGCGGCCGCACGCGCCTCCGAGCGGCTCTCCGCGTGGTTTCGCCGCAGGCAAGGCGCCGATCCGGCGGCCTTCGTGCTCGATCGGCGCCGGATTTACATCTTGCCGACCCGCTACGGCCTCGCATTCGCGGGCCTGCTTCTCGCGATGCTCCTCGGCTCGATGAACTACGGTGCGAGCCTCGGCTTCGCGCTCACGTTCCTCCTCGCCGGCCTCGGCCTCGCGGCGCTGCATCACTGTCACGACAACCTGCTCGGGATCGAGGTACGCCTTGCGGGGGCCGCGCCGGTCTTCGCCGGCCAGGATGCGTGCTTCCGGATCGCGTTGACGGGCTCCGCATCCGTCACGCGCTACGAGATCGAGATCGCCGCCGGCGGAAGAGAAGCGGGACCCGTGGACGTGGCGCCCGGACGCACCGCGGTCCTGCCCCTGCGGGTGGCGACGGAACGCCGCGGACGAGTGCGGCTGCCGCGGTTCTCGGTCGCGACGCGCCACCCGGCGAATTTGTGCCGCGCATGGACGTTCGTGCACATGCAGGCGCATTGCGTCGTCTACCCCGCCCCGGCGCCGCCCGGGATGCCGGCGCCGCGCGGCGTCGACGACGCCGGCGGCAAGCGCGCCGTCGATCACTCCGACGCGGACTTCGCCGGCCTGCGCAACGCCGTGCCGGGGGATCCGCCGAGGCGCATCGCCTGGAAGGCCTATGCGCGAAGCGAGCAGCTGCTTCTGAAGCAGTTCGCGGGCGGCGAGCGGCGTGCGGAGCTTTTCGATTGGAACGCGCTGCCGCGGCTGGACACGGAGCGCCGACTCTCGCAGCTCGCGCGCTGGTGCCTCGACGCGGCCGCGAGCGGGGAGAGCTTCGGCCTCAAGCTGCCGTCGGAAACGGTTCCGCTCGGCAGCGGCGAGCAGCATCTGCACCGCTGCCTCACGGCGCTCGCGCTGTTCGGCGCGCCGGAAACGCACGGAGCGCGCGCATGAACGCGCCCGGCGCGTCGCGGACACGAGGGCGGCTGATCTGGTCCGCCGCCGTGATCGTCGGCGCGAGCCTTCCGCATTGGCTCGTGCTGCCGCCCTGGATGCCGCTGCTCCTTTGCGCGTGCGTCATCTGGCGCCTCGAAGGCGAGCGCCGGCGCTGGCCGATGCCGGGGCGAGGCCTGCGCATCCTGCTCGCGTTCCTCGCGCTCGCGGTCGTGCTGACGCGCTATCGCACCGTGAACGGCGTCGAGGCCGGCAGCGCGCTGCTGGTCGTCATGGTCGCGCTGAAATTCCTCGAGGCGAGCACGCACCGCGATCAGCTCGTGCTGATGATCATCGCGTACTTCCTCGTGTTCGCGAGCCTTCTCACGCAGCAGAGCCTGCTGATCGGCGCGTATCTCGTGGCTTTCGTCTTCGTCACGACCGCGGGCCTGCTCCAGCTCGCCCGTCGCGGATCGCTGCGACCGGCAGGCGCCACCTGCGCGCTCGCCGCACGGATGCTGCTGCAGGCGCTGCCGGTGATGCTGGTGCTGTTCGTCCTCTTCCCGCGCCTCTCGGGCCCGCTGTGGGCGCTGCCGACGAACCCGCAGCGCGGCACGACCGGCCTCGACGACCGGCTGAGCCCCGGGGACCTCACCGCGCTCGGCGAGTCCGACGAGGTCGCGTTTCGCGTGGAGTTCTTCGGTGCCCGCCCCTCCCCCGAGGAGCTCTACTGGCGAGGACCGGTGCTCTCGAGCTTCGACGGACGAACCTGGTCGCGCGCGTGGACGGGCCGCGGCGCCCGCCCGGGGGCCGTCGCGTACCTCGGCGAGCCCACGGAATATCGCGTGATGCTCGAGCCGAACGGCCGAGGGTGGACGTTCGCGCTCGACATGCCGCGCGAGTGGTCCGGCGTCGACCGAATGATCATGACGCGCGATTTTCAGCTGCTCGTGCCGTTCGGGCGCGAGATCGGCTCGCGGCTCGACTATCGCGTCGTCTCGCATACGCGCTACCGCACGCTGGAGCCGCTCGGCGCCGGCGAGCGGCTCCGGCTGACGCGGTTGCCGGAAGGGTCGAACCCGCGGACGCGCGCGCTCGTCCGCGGCTGGCTCGCTCGCGGCATGGGGCCGGAGAGCATCGTCGCCGAGGCGCTGCGCTTCTTTCGCGAGCAGCCGTTCCGCTACACGCTGACCCCGCCCGCGCTCGGCGAGCACACGGCCGACGAGTTCCTGTTCGAGACGCGCGCGGGCTTCTGCGAGCACTATGCGTCGGCGTTCGTCGTGATGATGCGCGCCGCGGGCATCCCGGCGCGGGTCGTGACCGGTTACCAAGGCGGCGAGCTGAACGCGTTCGGCGAGTACTACGTCGTGCGTCAGTCCGACGCGCACGCTTGGGCCGAGGTGTGGCTCGCCGACCGCGGGTGGACGCGCGTGGACCCGACCGCGGCCGTCGCGCCGGAGCGGATCGAGCTCGGCGCGGCCGGCAGCGTGCTCGGCGGCGAAATCGGGCGCCGCGGCTTCGGCATGCTGCGCACGGCGCGCCAGGCGTGGGACGCCGTGAACACCTACTGGTACGGCTGGGTCGTCGGCTACGGCAACACCGCGCAGCGGCTCCTGCTCGAGCGGCTGGGCTTCGAATGGGCGACGCCGGCCGTATTGACCGCGGCGGCCGCGGCCGGAATCGCGCTCATCCTCGCGCTCTTCTCCGCCTGCCGCGCGTTCACCGAGCGCCGGCGAAAGCGCCTCGATCCGGCCGCGCGCTGGTTCGCGATCCTTTGCCGGCGGCTCGCCCGGCGAGGCGTGGCGCCGATCGCCGCCGGCGAAGGGCCGGCCGCGTACGCCGCCCGCGCCGAGCAGGCGCTCCCGGCCGCGGCCCCGGCGATCCGCACGGCCGTCGCGGCTTATCTCCGGGCACGCTACGAGCCGGATGCCGACGGCCGCGCGCTCGAGCGGCTCGAGCGTCTCGTGAAGGCGTTCCGGCCCGCCTGAGTCCGAATCGCGGTGCGACGCCGCGCTCAGACGCGGTGCTCGCGCGTCTCGCGGAACTCGATGTCGGGCCAGCGCTCGCGGGTCAGGTTCAGGCTGACCGTGGACGGCGCGAGGTAGACGAGCGCGCCGGCGTAGTCCTCGGCGAGATGGCTACCGAGACGTTTCCTGAACTCCTCGAGCTTCGTCCGGTCGGGGCAATGGATCCAGCGGGCCGTGGCGACGTTCACGCCCTCGAAGGCGCACTCCACGCGGTACTCGTCCTTCAATCGAAACGAAGCGACGTCGAACTGCAGAGGCCCGACCGCGCCGAGGATCAGCTCGTTGCTCGTCAGCGGCTTGAAGAGCTGCGTGGCGCCTTCCTCGCAGAGCTGCGCGAGACCCTTGTGCAGCGCTTTCAGCTTCAACGGATCCTTCAGCACGGCCCGGCGGAAAAGCTCCGGCGCGAAATCCGGAATCCCCGTGAAGACGAGCGGCTCGCCTTCGCTGAAGCTGTCGCCGATGTTGATCGTTCCGTGGTTGTGCAAGCCGATGATGTCGCCCGCATACGCCTCGTCGGCGTGCTGGCGGTCCGCGGCCATGAACGTGATCGCGTCCGCGACGCGGACCTCGCGGCCGAGGCGCACGTGATGGAGCTTCATCCCCGGCCGGTAGCCGCCGGAGCAGATCCGCATGAACGCGATGCGGTCGCGGTGCCCCGGATCCATGTTCGCTTGGATCTTGAACACGAAGCCGCTCAGCGCCGGCTCGTCCGGCGAGACCACGCGCGTCTCGGTCTCGCGGGGGCGCGGCGCGGGCGCCCATTCGACGAATGCGTCGAGAAGCTCCTTCACGCCGATGTTGTGGATCGCCGCGCCGCAGAACACGGGCGTCTGCCGCCCCTCGAGGTAACGGGCACGGTCGAACGCCGCGCTCGCTCCTCGGATCAGCTCGATCTCCTCGCGCATGCGCTCGGCGTCTCCGCCGAGCCGCGCCGCCGCCTCCGCAGAGCCGAGGCCGTCGACGACGACCGTCTCCGGAAGCCGGCTGCCGTCGCGGCCCTGATAGAGATAGAGACGATCCTCGAGCAGGTGGTAGACGCCGCGGAACTCCCGCCCCATCCCGATCGGCCACGTGACGGGAGCGCATTCGATCTTCAGCACCGTCTCGATCTCGTCGAGCAGCGCAAGCGGCTCACGCCCGTCGCGGTCGAATTTGTTGATGAAGCTGATGATCGGCGTCGTGCGCAGCCTGCACACCTCCATCAGCTTGATCGTGCGGGCTTCGACGCCTTTGGCGGCATCGATGACCATCAAGGCGCTGTCGACGGCGGTGAGCGTCCGGTAAGTGTCCTCGGAGAAATCCTCGTGCCCGGGGGTATCGAGAAGGTTCACGATGCGGCCGGCATACGGGAACTGCATGACGGACGACGTGACGGAGATCCCCCGCTCCTGCTCGAGCTGCATCCAGTCGGACGTGGCGTGGCGCCGGGCCTTTCTTCCCTTGACCGTGCCCGCCATCTGAATCGCCCCGCCGAAAAGGAGGAACTTCTCCGTCAGCGTCGTCTTGCCCGCATCCGGATGCGAGATGATCGCGAACGTTCTGCGTTTGCCGATTTCCGCGCGGCTCGAGTCGGTGGACATGCGGTTCCGTTCCTGTCCCGCGGGCGGCGCCGCGCGGGACGACATGAAGAGCTTCGGGAGCGCCTCCGGGCTTGCGGACGGACCGGCCGAGGCGCGAAGGGTGCGGATTTTAGACCAACGAGGGCCGGAAATGCGCCGTCGGCCGCAACGCTCCGGCGGCGCGCGGGCGCTACCTCTTGCCCGGCAGCGTGGCGGCGAGAATCACGGCGTCCTCGCGCCCCCACGGGGCCTGGTAATAGCCTGGCCTGATGCCGATCTCCTCGAAGCCGACCGAGCGGTAGAGCGCGAGCGCATTCTTGTTCGACGGGCGAACCTCGAGAAACACCTTGTCGACGCCGGCTTCCTGCGCCTTCGCGAGCAGCGTGTTCAAGAGCTTCCGCCCGTAGCCGTGCCGCTGGGCCCGCGGGTGCACGCAAAGATTCAGCACATGAGCCTCGGCCGCGGCGATCGACATGATGCTGTAGCCGGTGACGGCGTGGTCGAGCTCGAGCACGATGCAGTAGTAGCCGGCGAGCAGGCAGTCGCGGAAGATGCCGAGGCTCCACGGATAGTCGTAAGCGGCGCGCTCGACCTCCGCGATCGCCTTCAGATCCGTGGGCAGCATCATACGGATCTCGGCTTCGGTGTGTACGGCTGCGCTCATCGGTCGGCCCGGCTCGTCTCGTTCGGCACCAGCAGCTCGACGAGCATGCAAAGGTCTTGCCAGCTCTTCGCCTTCGCGGCCGGCGTGCGCAGCAAGTAGGCGGGATGGTACGTCACGACCAGCGGGATGCCGCGCTCGCCGTAGCGGTGCACCACCCCTCTGAGCCTACCTACCGGCCTGTCCGTCTGCAACAACCACTGCGCGGAGATGCGGCCGACGGCGAGCATCGCGCGCGGCCGCACGAGCTCGATCTGCCGATCGAGGTACGCGGAGCACGCGACGGCTTCCTCCGGCCGCGGATCGCGATTGTGCGGCGGGCGGCACTTCAGCACGTTCGCGATGTAGACGTCGCCGCGGGCGAAGCCGATCGCCCGCAGCATCGCATTCAGGAGCTGGCCGGCGGGACCGACGAACGGCTCGCCCTGGCGGTCCTCCTCCGCGCCCGGCGCCTCGCCGACGACCATCAGCGACGCGTCGCGGCGGCCGACCCCGAACACGGTCTGCGTGCGGCCGCGGGCCAGCGCGCAGCGCGTGCAGGCTTCGACTTCGCGGCGAAGCGCGCTCCATGCGTCGTCCGCGTCGACGGGGGCGGCGTTCGCCGGGGTGTCGGCCACGTTCGCCGGGGTCTCGGCGGCCTTCTCGCCGGCGGCGGCCGGCGGGTGCCGCAGCGACCAGACGGGAATGCCGAGCTCGGCGAGGTAGCGGCGCCTCGGGCCCCTCACTCGGGCACCATGTCCGTTCGCACGCGCCGGCGCCGCAGGAACCACATGATCGGGCCGGACGACGCGTAGCCGACGAAGAGCAAGAAAACCATCAGCGGCGGCTCGATCGCGATCACGATGATGACGAGCGGAATCAGCAGCAGCTTGCCGAAGCGCACGCGCTGGCCGGGGCCGATCTCCTTGAAGCTGAGGTAGCTGAACCGCGACATCATCAACAGCCCCGTGATCGCGGTGATCGCGATGCCGGCGACGAGCGCGAACAGACCGTCGATGCCGTACGACGTGGTGAGCCACACCATCGACGCGATGCCCGACGCGGCTGCCGGGCTCGCGAGCCCCTGGAAGTAGCGCCGGTCCTGGAGCGCGACGTTCGTGTTGAAGCGCGCAAGGCGGAACGCCGCGGCCGCCGCATAGAGGAATGCGGCAAGCCAGCCGAGCCGCCCCCACAACGCGCCGTGCTCGGACAACCGCTCGACGCCCCACTGATACGTGACGATGGCGGGCGCGAGCCCGAACGACACCATGTCCGCGAGGCTGTCGAACTCCTTGCCGAAGTCGCTCGCGGTGCTCGTCATTCGCGCGACGCGGCCGTCGAGGCCGTCGAGGAACATCGCGACGAAGATCGAGAGCGCCGCGCCGGTGAAGTTGCCGTCGATCGCGGCGACGATCGAGTAGAAGCCGGCGAACAGGCCTCCGGTCGTCAGGAGATTCGGCAGCAGATAGATTCCTTTGCGTGGAGAACCGGCCTGTTGACCTTCCACTCGCTCACCCATTCGCCGCCGTAGCCGGGCTCCGGTCGCCGGTCGCGCCCCGAAACTGGCTCGAGGAACGGCCCGGCCGCTACAATCCGGCGTTCGTCATCCACCATCCGTCGTCGAGCCGGCCGCCGAACAATGTACCTTAGCCAGCTGCCGATCAACACCCTGAAAGAAGTCCCCGCGGACGCCGAGGTCGTCAGCCATCGGCTGATGCTGCGCGCCGGCCTGATCCGCCGCCTCGCGTCGGGGCTCTACACCTGGATGCCGCTCGGCATGCGCGTGCTGCAGCGCGTGACGAGGATCGTTCGCGAGGAAATGGATCGGGCGGGCGCGCTCGAGCTCGCGCTGCCGGTCGTCCAGCCCGCTGAGCTCTGGCAGGAATCCGGCCGCTGGGAGCTTTACGGCCCGGAGCTCCTTCGCTTCAAGGATCGCCATGCGCGCGACTTCTGCCTCGGCCCGACGCACGAGGAGGTCATCACCGACATCGCGCGCAACACGCTGACGAGCTACCGGCAGCTGCCGGTCAACTACTATCAGATCGGCACGAAGTTCCGCGACGAGATTCGACCGCGGTTCGGCGTGATGCGCGCGCGCGAGTTCCTGATGAAGGACGCGTACTCGTTCCACCTGGACGAGGAATCGCTGCTCGAAGGCTACCGCGTGATGCGCGCGGCCTATCAGCGCATCTTCGATCGCTTGCAGCTCGAGTACCGCATCGTGCAGGCCGACACCGGCGCAATCGGCGGCAGCCGGTCGGAGGAGTTTCAGGTGCTCGCCGCGTCCGGCGAGGACGTCATCGCCTACTGCGACGCCGACGGCTTCGCCGGCAACGTCGAGGTCGTCGATCTCCCGCCTCCGTCCGCCGCGCGTCCCGCCCCGACGGCGACGCTCGAGCTCGTCGAGACGCCCGACGTCGGCAGCATCGACGCGCTCGCCCGCTTTCTCGGCGTTCCGCCGGAGCGCTGCCTGAAAACGCTGCTCGTGAAAGGCACGGACACGCCCGCGGTCGCGCTGTACCTCCGCGGCGACCACGAGCTGAACGCCGTGAAGGCGCAGAAGCTGCCCGGCGTCGCATCGCCGCTCACGATGCTCCGCGCGGCCGAGGTCGAGGCGGCGACGGGCGCGGTGCCGGGCTTCGCCGGTCCGGTCGGGCTCGAGCTGCCCGGCTACGTCGACCAGTACGCCGCGCCGCTCGCCGACTTCGTATGCGGCGCGAACCGCAAGGACTATCACTATCGCGGCGCGAACTGGGAGCGGGATGCGCCGCTGCCGCCGGTCGCGGACCTCCGCAACGCCGTCGCCGGCGACCCGAGCCCGGGCGGCGGCGGGGCGCTGTCGATCGCTCGCGGCATCGAAGTCGGGCAGATCTTCCAGCTCGGCACGAAGTACAGCGAAGCGATGCAGGCCACGGTGCTCGACGCCGAGGGCCGGCCCCGCCCGATGCAAATGGGCTGCTACGGAATCGGTGTGACCCGCGTCGTAGCCGCGGCGATCGAGCAGAACCATGATGAGCGCGGCATCATCTGGCCCGAGCCGATCGCTCCGTTCGACGTCATGCTGATTCCGATCAACATGGAGAAATCGGACCGCGTGCGCGCCGCGGCGGAGAAGATCTACGCCGCGCTCCGCGACGCCGGCCTCGACGTGCTCCTCGACGACCGCCCGCAAAGGCCGGGATTCAAATTCGCGGACGCCGATCTGATCGGTATCCCGCATCGCGTCGTCGTCGCCGACCGCGCCCTCGACGAGGGCCGCTGCGAGTACAAGGCCCGCCGATCGCCGGACGTCGAGATGGTGCCGATCGACACGATCGCCGAGTTTCTGACGTCACGGCGGCGGGGATGAGCGCCGCCTTCGGCACGAATCGGAGGCGGCTTTTCGCGCTCGTCGTGCTCGCCGCCGTCGCATCCGCGCAAGCCCAGCCGATGTCGGCCCCGGCGCCCGTCTCCGGCGGGCCGATTCCCCTCGATGCGCGCTCCGGTGCCGATCCGCGTCTCAAGGAGATCTTGAAGGCGGCGATCGCGAACGCGGAAAGCTTCACGGACCGCTTCGACGCGGAGGTGTGGCTCACGGCCATGTCCGCGCGCCTGGCCGTGCAGGTGCCGAATCCGGAAGAGCGCGTGCGCATTCTCGAGGCCGTGCATCGGAACGCAACGCAGGTGGGTCTCGCACCGGAGCTCGTGCTCGCCGTAATCGACGTCGAAAGCGATTTCGACCGCTATGCGATCTCCTCGGCGAGCGCGCTCGGTCTGATGCAAGTGATGCCGTTCTGGGTGGACGAGCTCGGCTACGACGACAAGAACCTGCTGTTCGACATCGAGTTCAACATTTTCGTCGGGTGCCGAATACTCGACTACTACCTCGAGATGGAGCACGGCGACATGGTGCAGGGACTGGCGCGCTACAACGGCAGCGTCGGCCGGCGCTGGTACGCGGATCGCGTGCTCGACCGGCTGCGCACGAAGTGGTATCGGTTCTGACGTGCGGCAGAGCCGCGGCTAACGGACGTCGAAGCCCGGCCCGACATCGCCGCCGGTCCACTCCTCCGCCGTAACACCATCGACGCGCGCGGCCGGCGGCCCTTTCCATAACCAGGCGCAAAGCGCTTCGACCGCGCGCCGGTCGCCGGCCGCGACGACTTCCACCCGCCCGTCGGGAAGATTGCGCGCCCAGCCCGCGAGGCCGAGGCGGCGCGCCTCCGACGCGGCCGATGCGCGGTAGAAGACGCCCTGGACCCTGCCGGATACGAGATAGCGAACCGCTGTGCGCGTCACGGCGTCAGTCGTCGGCGGCTTCGTCCTCGGCCGCTTCCTGGCTCGCTTCGAGCGCTTCCACCGCGCGGTTCTTCGCGCGCACCGCGTTCATCCGGGCGGCGCCGTACGCCTCCTCCCGCAGCAGCTCCTCCGCGGTCTGGAGGAAGCGGCGCGCCTCGTTCAACGGCTCGGGCGCGAGCTCGTCGGCGGATGCCTGCTCCGCGGCCGCGATCGCCTGGCGCGCGTCGCTCATCTCTTGAACGGGCGGCGCGGTCGCACATCCGCCGAGCAAATGACCGGCCGCACAGATCGCAACGAGCCTGAGGGCCGTTTGCAGTGGTAGCACGTGGTGCTTGCTTTTCTTGTGCCGTGCCAATACCGGACCGAGTTCCGCGAGGGATCGGAGCCGAAAGCATAGCACGGCCCGCGAGAGCCGCTCTGGAAACGCCTCGCGGGCCTTCCTAAACTCCGGGCGTGCGCCGGCGAGGCCCCATCGAGGCTCGGCGCACGTTCCGTTTCCGCTGCTCAGGAGATCGACGGATGAAAGCGAGGATCTATCACAACCCCCGGTGCTCGAAGTCGCGGGCCACGCTCGCGCTGCTCGAGGAACGCGGCGTCGACACCGAGGTGATCGAATACCTCAAGACGCCGCCGACCCGAAAGGAGCTCGAGAAGCTGTTGAAGAAACTCGGCATGCGCGCTTCCGAGCTGATTCGCAAAGGCGAGAAGGAGTGGAAGGACAGCGGCAAGGACGCGAGCGCGAGCGAGGCCGAGCTGATCGATCTGATGCTCTCCCACCCGATCCTGATCGAACGGCCGATCGTCGAGGTCGGCGAGCGCGCCCGCGTCGGACGCCCGCCGGAGCGGGTGCTGGAACTCTTCGAGTGACCGCGACGACGATCCTCGTCCTGTACTACTCCCGCGGCGGGCGCACGGCCGCTCTCGCCCGGCACGCCGCGCGCGGCGTCGAGGCGGCCGGCGCCGTCGCCCGCGTGCGCACGGTCCCGGCCGTCTCCCCGACCACCGAGGCCGTGGCGCCGCCGATCCCGGCGGAAGGCCCGCCGTACGCCCGGCTCTCGGATCTCTCCGAGTGTCACGGTCTTTTGCTCGGCAGCCCGACGCGGTTCGGCAACATGGCCGCGCCGCTCAAGCACTTCCTGGACTCGAGCAGCGAGCTCTGGCTCGCGGGCGCGCTCGTCGACAAGCCCGCCGGCGTCTTCACGTCGACGTCGTCGATGCACGGCGGCCAGGAGACGACGCTGCTCTCGATGGCCTTGCCGCTGATCCATCACGGAATGCTGTGGATCGGCATCCCGTATACACGGCCGGCGCTGTTCGAGACGCGCACGGGCGGCACGCCTTACGGCGCGTCGCACGTTGCGACCTCGTGGAACACCGCGCTGTCGGAGCACGAGATGGAGCTCGCGCAGGTGCTCGGCGAGCGCGTGGCCCGCCTCGCTGCGAAGCTCCGCGCTTGAGCACGCCGCGCCTTCCGTGCCCGCGGCGGCGGCGCTGCCGGCCGCGCGCGCTGATCGAGCTCGCGGTGCTGTCGACGCTCAGCCGCGCTCCGCGGCGCGGAGCGACGCACGGATGAACGGAATCGTGATGCGCCGCTGCGCCGCGAGCGACGCGGCGTCGAGCCGGCGGAGCCACGCGCACAGGGCTTCCATGTCCCGCGGCACGCGCGCCTGCAGGAATCGGGCGGCGGCCTCGTCGAGCTCGAAACCCCGGCGGCGCGCGTGTCGAGCCAGCGCTTCGAGCTGGTCGCGCTCGTCGAGAGGCTGCAGGCGGTACACGACCGCGCCCGCGGCGCGGGACGCGAGGTCGCGGAGCTCGAAACCGGCGGCGGCCGGCGCAGTCGCCGCGGCCATCAGCAATGCGCGCTCCCGCGATTGAAAGGCGTCCAGCACGGCGAAAAGCGGCGCCTCCCACTCGCGCCGGCCCGCCGCCCGCTCGACGCCGTCGAGGGCCAGGAAATCGAGCGTATCGAGGCCCGCGAGCACGTCGGGCCCGATCTCCTCCGGGCCGACGAGCGGCAGGTACATCGCGCGCTTTCCCGCCTGGTCGGCCGCACGGCACGCGGCCTGCACGAGATGGCTCTTGCCGGCGCCCCGAGGACCCCAGACCCACAGCACCTCGCCGCGCTCGGCTTCGGCCAGCGCACGTACGTGCGCGAAGGCCGTTCGATTCCCGCCGTCGACGAGCGTGTCGAAGGCCGCGTGATCATCGAGGCGGAGCGGCAGCGGGAGCTGCTCGGCCGACGCCCGCGTCACGCGCCCGCGCCCCGGACCGCGCGGCCCGGCTCCGGTCGCGAGCCCGGCATCAACCCTGCGCGTGAGCCGCGTGCCATGCGCGCTGGCCCCAGCGCAGCACGTAGTGGAGACCGCTCGTGATGCTCATGAAGACGACCGCCGCGCCGAGGAGCAGCAGGATCGGCCCGCCCGGCCAGCCGTAGGCCGACTGCGTCAGCGCGAACAGCACGAACGCGAGCTGACAAGCGGTGTTGAGCTTGCTGACCACTGCCGGCTCGCCCCGGAGCGGCTCGATCAGCACGTGATACGCGACGGCACCGAGCACGATCACCACGTCGCGGAGCACGACGATCGCCGCAAGCGCAAGCGGCACGGCGCCGATGTAGGTCAGCGTCACGAACACGCTCACGATCAAGAGCTTGTCGGCGGCGGGATCGAGGAGCCCGCCGAGGCGCGTGCGCCAACCGAAGGTTTTCGCGAGAAATCCGTCGACGGCGTCCGAGCCGCCCGCGATCACGAGCAGCGCGAGCGCCGTCTCGTACCGCTCCGCGAGCAGCGCGGCGACGAGCGGCGCGACGAGCAGCACGCGCACTATGCAGATGGCGTTCGGCAGCCACCTCCATGTCATCGGGCGACCCGGAGCACCAGCGTGTTCGCGGCCGCCCCGCGGCCGGCAGCCGCCTCGTCCAACGAGAGGACCCGCCCGAGGGTCAACATCCGCTCGAGCACGCCGACGTCGCCGCGGGCCGACGCGCGCAAGCTCAGGAGATCGCCGTCGAGGCTCTCGACGTCGATCGTCTGGAGCGCGCTCAATCCCTCGAGATAGCTCATCACGCGCCCGTAATCGGCGAAGCTCGCGACGTCGTGGACGACGATGCGCACGGGACGGGCGCCGCCGAGCACGCTGAAATCGCGCGCGAACGTGTCGGCGAGCCAGTGCAGGCCTTCCGCGACGTCGCCGGCGCCGGCGAACGACCGCCGCTCGTCGCCGCGGAGCAGCACCCACTGAACGCTCTCGCCGAAAGCCGTGACGCGCACGCGGCCGACCAGAACGGCATCGGCGCCGTAGCGCGCGGAGGCGGCGAGAATCTCGTCGTCGAAGACGCCCCAGACCTCGGCGACGCTGATGCGGTTGAGATCCTCGAGATCGAGCAGCGGCAGTGCGATCGGCAGGCCGCGCTCCTCGGCGGCCGTTTGCAGCGTCGTGCGAATCCGCTCCGCGAGCTCCGCGGTCTCGGGGCTCTGCTCCGCCTCGGTGGCGTTCGCCGATAGCAGCATCCGCTCACCGAGGCCGGCGTCGATCGCGACCCAGATCAGCGTCAGCGGCCGCTCCGGACCCCAGACGGGCTGATTCAGCGAAGCGAGCTCGCCATCCACGAGATTCGGGTAGAAGACGACTTGCGCGCCCTGCTCTCCGAGATAGGCGTACGACTGCACGAAGCTCGATGCGCCTTCGATCATGCCTTGCAGGGCCGGATCCGCGGGCGCATTGCGGTTGCCGGTGATGCGGACCAGCAGGCGCCGCATCGCGGCCGCCTCGGCCTCGGCCTGCGACGCGCTCACGGCCGGGTCGGGCTCGACGGAGACGCTGTAGAGGTTCGGATAGACGACCGCCCCGGCCGGACCGGCGGCGAGCGCCGCGATCGCGAGGGTGAGCACGGCGGCGGCCGAGCCGAACAGGCGCGGGGAATCGGTGCGCGGACGGCGCCTTTCCGAGAGTAGTCGTGACATGCGCAAACCCTGTCGCCCCCCGGGGCAGGTCGCTTATTATACCGGCCCACGACCACGCCAAGTCGGCCATGCCCCCCGATACCCCCTTTACCTACAAGGCGTCCGGCGTCGACATCGATGCCGGCGACGAGCTCGTCGAGCGCATCAAGGCGCCGGTGAGACGCACGCTTCGCCCGGAGGTCATCGGCGGTCTCGGAGGGTTCGGCGGGCTGTTCCGCGTTCCGCAAGGTTACGACGATCCCGTGCTCGTCGCCGGCACCGACGGCGTAGGCACGAAGCTCGCGCTCGCGATCGAGCACGACGCGCACGACGAGGTCGGCATCGATCTCGTCGCGATGTGCGCGAACGACGTCGTCGTGCAGGGCGCGGAGCCGCTGTTCTTCCTCGACTACTTCGTCACGCCCCGGCTCGACGTCGACGTCGCCGAGCGCGTGATCGCCGGAATCGCGCGCGGCTGCGAGATCGCGGGCGCCGCGCTTCTCGGCGGCGAGACGGCCGAGCATCCCGGCATGCACAGGCCCGGCGAGTACGATCTCGCGGGCTTTTGCGTCGGGATCGTCGAGCGCGCGCGCCTCGTCGACGGGCGCACCATTGCCGCGGGCGACCGCGTGATCGGCCTCGCGTCGTCCGGTGCGCACTCGAACGGCTTCTCGCTGATCCGCCGCGTGCTGGAGCGCTACCCGCAGGACCTTCGGGCATCGACGTGGGGCGGCGCGCCGTTGCTCGGCCAGCTGCTCGCGCCGACCCGAATCTACGTGAAGCCTTTGCTCCGGCTGCTCGCCGAGGTGCCCGTGAAAGGCCTCGCGCACATCACGGGCGGCGGCCTCATCGAGAACATTCCCCGCGTGCTGCCCGGGGGCCTCGGCGTGCGCCTCGACTCGGCCGCGTGGACGCGCCCGGCCGTCTTCGACTGGCTCGAGAGCCGCGGCGTCGCGGTGCACGAGCTCCACCGCACGTTCAACTGCGGGATCGGCATGGTCGTGATCGTCGCCGCGGGCGACGCCGAGCGCGCGATCGAGCGGCTCGAGCAGGCCGGGGAGCGCGCGGCGCTGATCGGCGAGGTGATCCCCGATTCGGCCGCCCGGGTGCACGTTCTTTGAGCGCGCAGCCTCTGCCCGGCGTCGTCGTGCTGATTTCCGGTGAAGGCACGAATCTCCAGGCGCTGATCGATGCGGCCAGAGACGGGAGGCTGAGCGCGGAGGTGCGCGCGGTGATCAGCGATCGCGCCGACGCCCGCGGTCTCGCGCGGGCCCGGGACGCGGGCATCGAGGCGCGCTACATCGGCCGCCGGGAGCACGCCGACCGGGGCGCGTACGAGCGCGCGCTCGGCGACGCGATCGAGGCGCATGCGCCGGCCGCGATCGTGCTGGCCGGATTCATGCGCGTGCTCGGCGCGGCGTTCGTGCGCCGATTCGAGGGCCGAATGCTGAACATCCACCCGTCGTTGCTGCCGCGGCACCGCGGCCTCGACACGCATCGCCGCGTGCTCGAGGCCGGCGACGCCGAGCACGGCGCCACGGTCCACTTCGTGACGGAGGAGCTCGACGCCGGGCCCTTCGTCATCCAGTATCGAATCCGCGTGCGCCCCGGCGATACGCCCGAGACGCTCGCCCGCCGGGTGCAGCGCGGCGAGCACCTGATCTTGCCGCGTGCGACCGGCTGGCTGGCCGGCGGCCGCCTGGCGCTCGAGGACGGCCGCGCGGTGCTGGACGGCGAGACGCTCGCGAGCCCCGTCCTCGTCGAGGAGGAACGATGACGTCGATACGAAGCGCCCTTTTCGCGAAGCGCGCGACCGTCGCGGCCTGCTCGGTGCTCTTCGCCGCGCTCGCCCTCCTCGCCGCCGTGCCGCACGCGGCCGGCGCGCGGCCGCCGACCTACCAGGCGCGCTATGCGGTCGAGTACAAGGGGCGCGGAGCCGGCGAGTCGGCACATATCGTCACGTACGACGAGGCCGAAGGCCGCTACCGTTTCGTCTCGAGGACGACGGCGCACGGAATCGCGCGCCTGTTGCGGCCGCGGCCGATCGTCGAGCAGAGCGATTTCGTGCTACGCGACGGCGGGCCGCGACCGCTCGAGTTCTCGTACGAAGACGGCACCCGCAAGGGCGAAGACGATTTTCGTGTCGAGTTCGACTGGGAGGCTCGCAAGGCCGAGGTCACGACGACCAACGGCATGCGCGAGATCGAGCTCGCGCCCGGCGCGCTCGACCGTGGCACGCTCCAGATCGCGCTCATGCTCGATCTCGCGAACGGCGGCGACGTCGGTCCTTACGGCCTCGTCGACGACGACGGGCTTCAGACATATCGCTACGCCATCGAAGGCACGGAGACGGTGGCCGCTCCGGCCGGCACGTACGAGGCCGTGAAGGTATCGCAGCGGCGAGAGGGCTCGTCCCGCGAAACGATCGTCTGGGCGGCCCCCGCGCTCCAGTACGTGCCGGTCAAGATCGAGCAGCGCCGCGACGGCGAGACGTTGACGTCGCTCGTGCTCGAGGCCGTGGAAGGCCTTTGATCCGGCCCGAAAGATCACGGAGACCTTTCCCGCGAGATGAGCATCAAATCCGACCGCTGGATCACCCGCATGGCCCGCGAGCACGGGATGATCGAGCCGTTCGAGCCGACGCAGGTGCGCGCGAACGGCAACGGCAAGATCGTCTCCTACGGCGTTTCGAGCTACGGCTACGACGTGCGCTGCGCCGACGAGTTCAAAATCTTCACGAACATCAACACCACGATCGTCGATCCCAAGAAGTTCGACGAGCGTTCGTTCGTCGATTTCAAAGGGGACGTGTGCATCATCCCGCCCAACTCCTTCGCCCTGGCGCGCACGGTGGAGTACTTCCGCATCCCGCGCAACACGCTCACGATCTGCCTCGGCAAGTGCGTCACGGGAGACACGAGGGTCGTGGACGCCGACACGGGTGCGCTCGTCCCGATCCGGGAATTCGGCTGGGGACGAAAAACTCTCGGCCTTCGCAACTGGGCGCTCGGGCCGCAGCGCGTCGCCGCCGTCATGCCGAACGGACGGAAGCCCGTCTTCGAGCTTGCGACGCGGGCGGGATTGAGGATCCGTGCCACCGGAAACCACCCGTTCCGCAAGCTCACGGGCTGGACGCCTCTCGAGCAGCTGCGGCCGGGCGACCGAATCGCCGTGGCGCGGCGGATTCCGGTATTCGGCAAGACGCCCCTTGCCGACTGGGAAGCGACTCTGCTCGGTCTCGCGATCTCCGCGCGCCGGGGCCGTGCACGCGACGATGCCCCGGTATTCGCTTGCGCGGATCCGGCGCTCGTCGAGTGCCTGCGGCGGGCCGTCGACGCCGCGGGTTTCGGGAAAGTCGTTCGCCGGGGGCGATCCGGCTACCGATGGGTCGACTCGAGAAGCCGCGGCGGCGTGACGCAGGAGAATCGGGCCGCCCGATGGCTCGAGCATCAGGGTATCGACGCCGCGCCGGACGACAGATGCGTTCCTCGAGCGGTCTTCACGGCGCCGCGCGAGTCGGCGCGGCTTTTTCTGCAAGCCTTGTTTTCGGGCGGCGGGGAAATTCACACCGGGGCACAGAGCGGCTCCGTGGAGTACCCGTCGAAGTCCAGACGGCTGGCCGAGGACGTTCATCACTTGCTGCTCCGTTTCGGCGTCTTTTCGTCGATCCGCGAAGAGCGCACGAAGGCCGGCGCGGCGACGCACCGGATCAGGATTGCCGAGCGCGAGCAGATCCTGCGTTTCGGCCGGGAAATCGGTTTCCTGCCGGGCTCGATCGAGCAGGTTCGCCTCGAAACGGAGCTCCTCCCATTGCTGTCCGCGCAACCTGCTCGCTTGCGGAGCCGCCTCGACACCCTTCCTCGCGAAGCCTGGTCTTTGCTGAGCGGCACCGCTGCGAGCCGCGCGCGAAGCTTCGGCTCGATCGGATGGCTCGAGGTTGCGGTCCGGTCCGTGCCCTGCGCATCCTCCGCGCAGCTCGCGGTAGCCACGGCCACTGACGAGCTCTCGGCTTTGCTCGACGGTCCGGTTTGGGACGTCGTGGAGAACATTCGAGCCGCGGGAGAAGAAGAAGTCTTCGATTTGGCGGTGCCTGCGGTCGAGAACTTCGTCGCGAACGACATCGTCGTTCACAACTCGACGTATGCGAGATGCGGAATCATCGTCAACGTCACGCCCTTGGAGCCCGAGTGGGAGGGGCACGTGACGCTCGAGTTCTCGAACACGACGCCGTTGCCGGCGAAAATCTACGCCAACGAGGGTGTCGCGCAGATGCTCTTTCTCGAATCCGACGAGGTCTGCGAGGTCTCGTACAAGGATCGCGGCGGCAAGTACATGGGCCAGCGCGGCGTCACGCTGCCGAAGGCTTGATCACTCGAAGCCGCGAGGACGTTCGCGAGGACGTTAAGGTGTCCCGCAAACATCTTGGCATGGTGCTTGCCGGGACCGCCGTGAATACGTCCCTGTAGGCTCGCTCGCGGGCGTCCCTGCCCGGGGTCCCCGCGCGAACGCAGTGAGCGCTTGGGTGGCGTGCGCGAGCGTCCCGGCAAGCACCATGTAATAGATGCTTGCGAGACACCACATCACTCCTCGACCGTGATCTTCGGGAACAGCCGGCTGTAGTCCTTGCCGCTCACCGCGAGCTCGCCGGCCGCGCGCAGCGCGACCGCTCGAAACGCGCTGCCGACGGGCCCGTCCGGCGCCGTGATCGCGCTCGGCGTGCCGCTGTCGGTCTCCTCGCGGATACGCCGGTCGAGCGGTAGCGCGCCGAGGACCGGCACGCCGTACTCCGCGCTCAACCGTTCCGCGCCGTGCTCGCCGAAGATCGGCTCCCGGTGTCCGCAATTCGAGCAGACGTGCAGGCTCATGTTCTCGACGATCCCGAGCACGGCCACGTTGACCTTCCGGAACATCTCGATGCCCTTGCGGGCATCGGCGAGAGCGATGTCCTGCGGCGTGGTGACGATCACGGCGCCGCTCACGGGCACGCGCTGCGCGAGCGTGAGCTGAATGTCGCCCGTGCCGGGCGGCATATCGACGACGAGGTAGTCCAGCTCGCCCCAGCTCGTCTGGCCGAGCAGCTGGTTCAGCGCGGACGTGACCATCGGCCCGCGCCAAGCCATCGGTTGACGCTCGTCCACGAGAAACCCGATCGACATCGCCTTCACGCCGTGCGCCTCGAGCGGCTCGATCGTCTTGCCGTCGCGGCTTTGGGGCCGCTTGCCCATCAGGCCGAGCATTCGCGGCTGGCTCGGTCCGTAGATGTCCGCGTCGAGAAGCCCGACGCGTGCACCTTCGACGGCGAGCGCGAGCGCGACGTTCACTGCGACCGTCGATTTGCCGACGCCGCCTTTGCCGGACGCGACGGCGACGATGTTCTTGACGCCTTTTATCGGCTCGAGCCCGCGCTGCACGGTGTGCGTCTCGACGCTCCAGTCGATCTCGACCGTGACCGGCGCCTCGACCGCGCCGCGGCAGTGCTCGGCGAGCGCGTCCGCGATCGCGTCGCGCGAACGCTCGGCGGGGAAGCCGAGACGCACGCGAACGCAAAAACCCGCGGCGGACGAGTCGATCGTGAAGGGGCTTCCGCGGCCCCCGAGGGCCCTGCCCGTTTGCGGCAGAACGAACTCCTCGAGGCGCGCCCGGAGCCGCTGCTCGAGAGTAACGGTCATCGTGCGGTCGGACATGAGGTGGAGCACCGATTGTAACCTAATGCAGCCGCGCCGGCGGGCGGCGCGCGGGCCCTGTCCACGCATCCCAAACCTGTGATCCTCGTTACATTTTGGCGAATACGCTATGGCATAATTGCCCGCGTCCTGCTCCCGATTATGTCGGGTCTCGAGCGGAGGCGAGACACGGCAGCGACGCGGGACACTCAAAGTAAACAAGGACTTCGACCCCTGGATCGCACTCCCCGGGCGGAATGAATTTCATCACTGCACTTCAAGCGGACAGGCTGATCTCGCAGATCCAGGATGCCGCCGATCCGAGCTCGCCCGCCGCAAAGAAGGCGTTCGAGAAGCTCGGCAAGCTCGGCACCGGAGCGATCCCGAAGATCCTCGACGCGCTTGCCTCCGCCGACCGCCGCCAAACCGCGGAGTACGTCGAGATACTGAGCTCGCTGACGAACGACAAGACGCTGCACCTCGTGGCCCGCGGGCTGGCCGACTCGGAGCCGCGCACGGTGGCCGGCACCGCTTGGGCGCTGTCGACCAACAAGCGCTTCAACATCAACCGGCTGGTGGATCTCCTCGGCGAGGACGACTACTCGAAGCCGGCGATCATCGAGGTGCTCACGGCCCACAAGGACCGGCTCAACGTCCGTCAGCTGCTGGCGCAAATCTACTACCTCCAGCCGAACGAGAAGGCGGCGGTGTTCCGGCTGATCGACGAGGTCGCGACGGAGGATCTCGTCCCCGACCTGATCGACCGCATGGACGGGAAGGATCCGGTCGTGAAGATGCACATGATCAACGTGATCACGCGCTTCAATCACCCGGACGTTCATCGCGTCGTTCAGGAGCAGCTCAAGGATTCGAACAAGCTCGTGAGGCAGGCCGCGCTCGCGGCGGCGCCGAAGCTCGGCAGCGCGCTCGACACGGAGCTCGTCTGCAGCCTGCTTCTCGACCCCGACATCGACGTGATGAACAAGGCGGTGGACGTGATCGTGCAGATCAACGATCCGGACACCGTGAAGTACCTGTTGCCGGCGCTGAAGGCGGAGAACGAGTTCTGCCGGCGCGCGGCCGTGGAGGTTTTGAACGAGATCGGCACGACGAGCAGCGTGAAGTACCTGCTCGAGGCCGTCGCGGACGAGGACTGGTGGGTGCGTGCGCGCGCCTCTGACGCGCTCGCGCGGATCGGCGGCCCGCGCGTCGTCGATGCGGTCCTCGAGCTGATCAAGGACAAGGACGAGAACATCCGGCGCGCGGCGATCGAGATCCTGAACACGTGCAAGGACAAGCGCGCGGTCGACCAGCTGATCCTCGCGACCCAGGACAAGGATTGGTGGGTCAGCGAGCGGGCGGCGGACGCGCTCGCCGAGATCGGCAGCTCGAAGGCGGTTCCGGCCATTCTGAAGATGCTCGCCCGCAATGACCGGTCCGTGCCGGTCGCGCTCCGCGCGCTCGGCAAGCTCGGCGACCACAAGGTGCTCGGCAAGGTGCTGCCGTACTTGAAGCGCCCGGAGAAGGAAGTGAAGCTCGCGGCGATGGACGCGGTGGCGGAGCTCGCCGGCGAGCAGCAGGCCGAGCCGATCCGCACGTTCCTGCAGCAAAGCGCCGCGGCGGGCGACGACACGATCGCGCGCGCGGCGGCGAAGGCGCTGCAGCGCCTCGACGCCCGCACGGCCGGCACCGGCCAGTTCACCGCCACGGGCACGTTGAGCCCCACGCCGTCGCTGAGCGCCACGGCCGTGCCGGCTGTCCCGTCCACCCCTCCTCCGGCGCCGGCCTCGGCCACGGCGAGGACGCTGCTGATCGAGGGCGCGGACGTCGGGCCGACGGCCGAGGCCCAGGCCATCGACGTGAACGCGCTCCAGCCGGGCGACCTGATCGAAGGACGCTATCGCTTCATCCAGAAGATCGGCAAGGGCGCCTTCGGCACGGTCGTCCTCGTCGAGGATACCGTCGTCGAGGAGCGGCTGATTCTGAAGTTCTTGAACCCGAACGTCGCGTCGGACGAGGAGATGATGAAGCGGTTCGTGCACGAGCTGCGCTACTCGCGCCGCATCACGCACAAGAACGTCATCCGCATCTACGATTTCCTCTACGTCGGCGGCGGCTATGCGATCTCGATGGAGTACTTCCCGTCGCACACGCTCGGCACCGAGATCGCCAACGAGAAGCCGATGAGCCCGAAGAAGGCGGTGCGCTACGCGATGGACATCTGCCTCGGCATGCAGAACGCGCACCAGCAGGGCATCATTCACCGCGATCTGAAGCCCGCGAACATCCTGATCAATGACGCGGGGCTCCTGAAGATCGTGGACTTCGGCGTCGCGGCCGCGGCGAAGAGCGGCGACACGCAGCTCACGAAGACCGGCTACGTCATCGGCTCGCCGAAATACATGGCGCCCGAGCAGATTCTCGGCAAGAAGGTGGACGAGCGCGCGGACATCTACAGCCTCGGCGTCATCATGTACGAGATGCTGTCCGGCGCCCCGCCCTACAGCCGCGGAGATCACATGTCCGTCATGTATCAGCACGTTCAGGGCAAAGCACCGCCGCTCACGGACGCCAATCCGAGCGTACCTCCGGAGCTCGCGGAGATCGTCGCGCGCGCGATGAGCGTCGACAAATCGAAGCGGTTCGGCACGATGGAGGAGCTGCGAAGCGCGCTCGCCGCCGTCGCCCAGAAGCTCGTGTGACCCCATGGCGCGTATCGACGCGTTTCTGAAGCTCGGCCTCGCGCAAGGCTGCTCCGACGTGCACCTTGCGGTCGGCGTGCCGCCGATGCTCCGCCTTCATGGCGACCTCATGCCGATCAAGTTCCGCGATCTCGGGGACGCGGAGCTCGAAGGCTACGTCGACGAGATACTCACCGAGTCGCAGAAGGAGCGCTTCCGCGCCGGGCACGATCTCGACTTCTCCTACGTCACCGAGGACGGCGGCCGCTTCCGAGTGAATCTCTACCGCAAGGCCACCGGCATCGGCGCCACGTTCCGCAGCATCCCGACGCAGATCCCGACGCTCGAGAGCCTGAATCTTCCGCCCGTGATCACGCGCTTCTGCGACCTCCATCAGGGCATGGTGCTCGTTACCGGCTCCACCGGCACCGGCAAGTCGACGACGCTTGCCGCGATGATCGACCACCTGAACACGACGCGGAGCCTCAACATCATCAGCCTCGAGGATCCGATCGAGTTCGTGCACCCGAGCAAGCGCTCGCAAGTCATACAGCGCGAGCTCGGCACTCACATCCACAGCTTCGCCGACGGCGTACGTGCGGCGCTGCGCGAGGACCCGGACGTGATCCTCGTCGGCGAGCTTCGCGACGGCGAGACGATCAGCATGGCGATGACCGCAGCCGAGACCGGCCACCTCGTGCTCGGCACGCTGCACACGACGAGCGCCGTGAAATCCGTCGACCGCATCATCGACGCGCTGCCGACGGAGCAGCGCGAGCAGACGAAGAGCTTTCTCGCGCATTCGCTGCACGCGGTAGTCACGCAGAACCTGGTGAAGACGCCGGACGGGCGCGGGCGGCGGGCGATCGTCGAGATTCTGATCATGAACCGCGCGATCGCGAAGCTGATCATGACCGAGCAGACGCATCAGATTCCCGCGCAGCTCCAGACGGGCAAGGACGTCGGCATGCAGCTGATGGACCAAGCCCTCCTCGACGCGATCGCGAAACGCCAGATCGACGCCGACGACGCCTACCGGTTCGCGAACGACCGCAAGAAGTTCGAGCGCTTCGTCACCGACACGACCGTGCTACCGAGCTCGAGCGCGGTGTGAGAACGGGAAAGCCGCCATGTCGATGATCGAGGACTTCCTGCGCAGCATGCACCTCCGGAACGGCTCGGATCTGCACGTGATCGCCGGCGATCCTCCGCGGATGCGGGTGAACGGCGATTTGATCACCGTCCAGAACCAGAAGCTCGACCCGGAGGAGCTGCGCACGGAGCTCGCGGCGCTGATGAGCAAGACCGCCCTCGAGCAGTTCAATCGGCACGACGCCGCGGACTTCGCGCACACGATCCCGGACGTCGCGCGCTTCCGAGTGAACGTGTTCCGCCATTTGAACGGCGTCGGCGCCGTGTTCCGCAGCATTCCCGCGAAGGCGCTGACCCTCGAGCAGCTGAACATGCCGAAGGCCGTCCACGAGCTGAGCCGCGCGAACCGCGGCCTGATCCTCGTCACCGGCAAGACGGGCTCGGGAAAATCCACGACGCTCGCCGCCGTCATCGACGCCATCAACAGCCGCCTGAAGGGGCACATCATCACGATCGAGGATCCGATCGAGTTCGTGCACCAGCGTAAGCTCTGCCTCATCAGCCAGCGGGAAGTGGGCGTGCACAGCCCATCGTTCTCCGCGGCGCTTCACTCCGCTCTGCGCGAGGATCCGGATGCGATCCTCGTCGGCGAGCTGCGCGATCTCGAGACGATGAGCATCGCGATGACGGCCGCCGAGATGGGAATTCTCGTGATGGGCACGCTGCACACGAACGGCGCCGCCGCCACGATCGACCGCGTCGTCAACATCTTCCCGGCGGACAAGCAGGATCACGTTCGCAACATGCTGTCGACGTCGCTGCGGGGCGTCATCTCGCAGCAGCTGCTGAAGAAAAAGGACGGCTCCGGACGAGTCGCGGCCCTCGAGATCCTCGTCAACACGCCCGCCGTCGCCAACTTGATCCGTCAGGGCAAGCTCGAGCAGCTCGAGAACGTCATGCAGTCGAGCGCGTCCACCGGCATGTGCACGATGGACTCTTCTCTGAAGAAGCTGCTCGACGACGGCATGATCTCCGGGCAGGAGGCGTACCTCCAGGCTTTCGACAAGACGAAGTTCGAGCAGTACAAGGATATCGCGTGACGCACGGCCGCGCTCAGCGGTAGTGCTCGGAGCTCTTCTCGTTCTCGGTGCAGAAATACTCCAGCAGATCGTCCTCGGGCAGCAGCGTGAGCGTGGGCTTATAGGTGATCGGCCGCGTGTAGGCGGCCGGATCGTCGATCGTGATCTCGATCTCGAGATGGCCCGCATTCGGCCGGCGGAAGCGCTCGATCACGCGGAGCTCGGAGCTGTTCGGGTGCCCCATGCCGTCCAGCCAATGCCGATCGTTGAACCCCACGGTCTCGACGACGAGCGTGTCCCCCTCCCATCGGCCCGTGGAATAGCCCATCCACCGCGGCACCGGATTCTCCACCGGCCGTCTGCCGTCGAGGAAGATCTGGCGAAACACCGTGTTCTCCTCGTAGAGAATCAGGACCAGCGACGGCGTCTGCACGATCTTGTACGGAAGCGGAACGCTGTTGATCCACGGCACGCCGGTCGGTTTGCAGTGCGCGACCGGAATCTCGGCGGGCGAGCCCTCCGTGCGCTGCCGGAACAGGTCCGCCGCCCACGGCTGGAAGGGCACGTCCTCGGGCTTCATATCGGCCGCGATCGAGATGAAGTACTTGGGGAACGGAATGTGCTCGACGCTGACGATGTTCATCGTCGGATCGATGTCGGGAATCCAGACGCCGGACAGATCGGGCTTCTCGTCCGCCGTCTTCGGCGCCGGCGCCGAAAGGTCCGGCTCCCCGTCCGCGGTGCGGGGGAACGAAGCGTCGACGCGCTTCGCCCACTGGGCCTGCGCGGAAGACGCGGCCGCGAACGCGACGGCTAGCGCCGCCGCGGCGACGACGGGTCTCATCGCCCGCTCCTGCCGGCCGGGCCCGTGAGCAGCGTTTCGCCCGTCGCGGTCAGCACGATCGCCTTGGCGTTCGCCGTGTTCGAGCCGTCCTTCGCATGGTAGCCGTCGACCCTGACGACGTCGCCGACCTTCATCGAGTCGCGCGTCCAACCGTTGCGCATCAGCAGGTTCGGGCTCGCGAGCTCCACCGCCCAGCTCGCGACCTTTCCGTGCTCGTCCGTGACATCCATGTAGAACCAGGTATGCGGGTTCTGCCACTCGAGCTTCGTGACCATGCCGGTCAGCTCGATCGGCTTGTCCACGTCGAACGTGGCGGAGAATGCGTGGTGGGATTGCGCCGCGGGAAGAAATGCGATGCCGAGGAAGAGTGCGACCAGCCTGCCGATGCTCATGACGGCTCCTCCTTGGAGAAAGAAGGAAAGCAAAGACCAGCCGCGGACGAGTATAGGCGATCGCGGGCGCCGGGGGTATCGGCGCGAGCTGCCCGTGCCTGCCCGTACGCGCGCCATGCTCGGAGTGCGCCAAATTCTCCCCGCAGCCGCATCGGGACGCCTCCGGATGGCATAATTGCACGGCCCCCATCGGAGCTCCCGGAGTGACCGCACAGAGAAGGATTCTCGTCACCAGCGCCCTGCCCTACGCGAACGATTCGCTGCACCTCGGCCACGTCGTCGAGTACGTGCAGACGGACGTCTGGGTGCGCTTTCAGCGCATGCGCGGCCACACGTGCTATTACGTGTGCGCGAGCGACGCTCACGGCACGCCGACGATGCTGCGCGCCGACCGCGAAGGCATCTCCCCCGAGGAGCTGATCGCGAGAGTCAGCGAGGAGCACGCCCGGGATTTCGCGACGTTCCGGATCAGCGTCGACAACTACCTCACGACGCACGCTCCGGAGAACGAGGAGCTCACGCGCGGAATCTATTCCCGGCTGCTCGCGGCCGGGCACCTGCACCGGCGCACGATCGAGCAGGCGTACGACGACGTCAAGAAGATGTTCCTGCCCGACCGTTACGTCCGCGGCACATGCCCGGTCTGCGGCAAGGAGGATCAGTACGGCGACTCCTGCGAGCGCTGCGGATCGACGTACTCGCCGATGGACCTCGTCGATCCCGTGTCGGTCGTGTCCGGCACGCGTCCGAGCGTGCGCCGGTCGGAGCATCTGTTCTTCCGTCTGGGCGACTTCGAGGACGAGCTGCGCGATTGGGTGCCGCATCACGTCGACGAGGTCATGGTCCGCAAGCTGGACGAGTGGTTCGAGGCGGGCTTGAAGGACTGGGACATTTCCCGCGACGCGCCCTACTTCGGCTTCGAGATCCCCGGCGAGCCCGGCAAATACTTCTATGTGTGGTTCGACGCGCCGATCGGCTACATGGCGAGCTTCCTCGACCTCTGCCGGCGCTGCGGAATCGACTTCGACGCCTATTGGGGGCCGGACAGCGACGCCGAGCTCTATCACTTCATCGGCAAGGACATCGTGTATTTCCATACGCTGTTCTGGCCGGCCGTGCTGAGCGGCGCGGGCTACCGTCGCCCTTCCGGAGTGTTCGTGCACGGTTTCCTCACCGTGGACGGGCAGAAGATGTCGAAGAGCCGCGGCACGTTCATCAATGCCGCCACGTTCGCGAAGCACGTCGACCCCGACTACTTGCGCTACTACTTCGCGTCGAAGCTCGGGCCGAACGTCGACGACATCGACTTGAGCCTCGCGGACTTCGTCGCCAAGGTGAACGCCGATCTCGTGGGCAAGGTCGTGAACATCGCGAGCCGTTGCGCGGGCTTCGTGCACCGCCTCGGGGACGGAAGCCTCGCCGCCGCGCTGCCGCGCGCCGATCTGCTCGAAGCGTTCGCGGGCGAGAGCGACGCGGTCGCGGCCGATTACGAAGCGAGGAACTACGCCCGCGCGATGCGCCGCGTGATGACGCTGGCCGATCGCGCCAATCAATACATCGACGAGGAAAAGCCCTGGGTCAAGGCGAAGGACTCAGCGCGGGCCGCCGAAGTGGTCGGCGTCTGCACGCTGGGGCTGAACCTCTTCCGCGTGCTGATCGTCTACTTGAAGCCGGTGCTGCCCGAGCTGGCCGCGCGATCCGAAGCCTTCCTCGCGATCCCGCCGTTGACCTGGGACGACGCGAAACGTCCGCTGCTCGGGCATGCGATCGAGAGATTCCGGCCGCTTCTCGAGCGGGTCGATCCGGCCGCCGTGGAGGCGGTCGTCGAGGAGACGCGCGCGGCGGCCGAAAGCCGAAAGGGAAACACCATGACCGACCAGGCGCAAATCGAACCCGCGGAGATCGACATCGATCTCTTCTCACGCATCGATCTCCGAGTCGCGCGCGTCGTCACCGCCGAGCACGTCGAAGGCGCGGACAAGCTGCTGAAGCTCACGCTCGACACCGGCGGCGCCGAGCGTGTCGTCTTCGCCGGCATCCGCGGAGCCTACGAGCCGACCGCGCTCGAGGGGCGGCTCGTCGTGCTCGTCGCCAACCTGAAGCCGCGCAAGATGCGCTTCGGCACGTCGGAAGGCATGGTGCTCGCGGCGAGCGGATCGGACCGCGGGGGCGTCTTCCTGCTGCACCCCGACGAAGGCGCCGAGCCCGGGATGAAGGTGAGCTGAGAAGCTCGCGCGCACGGCTCGAGGTGCGGCCCACGGACGGAACGAGGCGACCATGGAGCTTTTGCTGATCATCATCGCGGCCGCGCTGGTCAACAACTTCGTGCTCGTGCAGTTCCTCGGCCTATGCCCGTTCATGGGCGCGTCGCGACGCGTGGAAGGCGCGGTGGGCATGGCGCTCGCCACCGGGCTCGTGCTGACCACGGCCTCGGGGCTGAGCTACCTCGTCGACAGCCTGCTCCTGATCCCGTTCGACCTCGAGCATTTGCGCCTGATCGCCTTCATCCTGGTGATCGGCGGGGCCGTTCAGCTCACCGAGATTCTCGTGCGGCGGCTGTCGCCGATGCTCTACCGCGTGCTCGGGCTCTACATCCCGCTGATCGCCAGCAACTGCGCCGTGCTCGGGGTCGCGCTCCTGAACTCCACCGCGAGCCGCAGCCTGGTCGCGGCGCTGTTCTACGGTGCCGGCGCCGCCCTGGGCTTCGGAATCGTGCTCGCGATGCTCGCCGGCCTGCGCGAGCGGCTCGATCGTGCGGACGTGCCGCGTCCGTTTCGCGGCAATGCCATCGCGTTCGTCACTGCGGGTATCATGTCGCTCGCGTTCCTGGGATTCGCCGGCTTCGCCCGGCTGTGAGTAGCGGCTCCCTTCCAGGCCCCGTCCCTTTTCATGTTCACCGGTGTCATCATTCTGACGGGACTCGCCCTCGCGCTGGCCGCCACGCTGCTCGCCGCGTCCCGGCTGCTGCCCGGCGACGACGACGGTGCCGTGGAGCGGGTCGAGCGCCTGCTGCCTCGCATCCAGTGCGCCCAGTGCGGCTATCCCGGCTGCCGCCCGTATGCCGAAGCGATCGTGAACGGTTCCACCGACATCAATCGCTGCCCGCCCGGCGGTGAGACGACGATTCGGGATCTCGCGGCGCTGCTCGGCCGCGAGCCGAAGCCGCTCGATTCGAGCCTCGGCCGCGCAAGCATGAGCCGCGTCGCACGTATCGACGAGGAGGCCTGCATCGGCTGCAATCTCTGCGCCCGAGCCTGCCCGGTGGATGCGATCGTCGGCATCCCGCACATGATGCACACGGTGATCGCGCGCCATTGCACGGGGTGCGAGCTCTGCTTGCCGCCGTGCCCCGTGGATTGCGTCGAGCTGGTGCCGCGCGATGCTTGAGCTCACGCCCGATCGCAGGCTGACCGGCGGCCTGCGGCTGCTCGCGCACAAGTCGGAGTCGACGACCGAGCCGATTCTGCGCGGGCTCGTTCCGCCGGAGCTGATCCTTCCGCTGCACCAGCACGGCGGCAACCCGGCCGTGCCGATCGTCGACGTCGGCCGGGAAGTCGCGAAAGGCGAGACCGTGGCGGCGGCCGGCGACATGCCGTCGGCGGCCGTGCACGCTTCGAGCTCGGGCCGTGTCCGCGCGATCGAGGAGCGGCTCGTGCCGACCGGGAGCCGACTACGGCGCTCCCTCTGCATCGTGATCGAAACGGACGGCGAGGACAGGCGCGCGGCGCCGTCCGAGCCCCTGGGGTGGCCCGAGTCGGCGACCGCGCGGATCGAGCGCATCGCCGAGGGCGGGCTCGCGGGCCTCGGCGGAGCCGTCTTCCCGACGGCCGCCAAGCTCGCGGCGGTCGCCGGCCGCTGCAAGGCGCTGATCGTCAACGGCGCGGAATGCGAGCCGTACATCAGCTGCGACGACATGCTGATGCGCGAGGCGCCGGAAGAGATCGTCGCCGGGGCGCTGCTGATGTGCGATCTCGTCGGCGCGCCGGTCTGCATCCTCGTGATCGAGCGCGACAAGCCGCGTGCGATCGAGGCGATCGGCGCGGCCGCGCGCGCGGCCGGCGACCCGCGCCTGCGCCTCGCCGAGGTCCCGACGATCTACCCGGCCGGCGGCGAGCGCCAGCTGGTCGAGCTCTTGACCGCGGAAGAGGTCCCGAGCGGCGAGTTTCCGAGCGCGATCGGCTACGTGTGCCAGAACGTCGGCACGGCGTTCGCGCTGCACCGCCTCGCGACGCGCGGTGAGCCGCTCACCTCACGCATCGTCACGATCACGGGTCAGGGCGTGGCGCGGCCCCGAAATGTCGAAGCGCCGATCGGCGCGCCGATCGGATGGTTGATAGAGCAATGCGGCGGCTACCGCCCGGACGTGGCGCGGCTCATCCACGGCGGCAGCATGATGGGCTACGCGTTGCCGAGCGACGACCTGCCGATCACGAAGGCCACGAGCTGCATCGTCGCCGCCGGCCCGGGCGAAGTCCGGCAGAGCTTCGAGGAATGGGCGTGCATTCGCTGCGGCGACTGTGCGTCCGCGTGCCCGGCGCGGCTTCAGCCGCAGGAGCTCCTCGTCGCCGCCGGTGCCGGCGATTTCGCCCGGCTCGAGGCGCTCGGCCTCGACGACTGCATCGAATGCGGCTGCTGCGACGTCGTCTGCCCGAGCCACATCGTCCTGACCGAGCGGTTCCGCGCGGCGAAGCGCGCGCATGCCGCCCACGTCCGCCGCCTCGAATTGTCCGCCGAGTCGGAGGAGCGCTACCGCCGCCGCGAGCGTCGGATCGAAGACGCCGAGAGCCGCGCCCGCGCGGCGCAGGAAGCCCTGAAGGCCAAGCTGCGCGCGGACGAAGCGGCCCGCCGCGAGGCCATCGAGGCCGCGGTCGAGCGGGCGAGACGCCGCAAGAGCCGCAATGTCTGACGGCGAGCCGCTCGGAGACGGGTGACGTGAAGTTCGAGACCGCGGCGCCGCCGCACGCCGTTCCCGTCAGAGGCGTGCCGCAGATCATGCGGCGGGTGCTGCTCGCGCTCGTCCCGGCGGCCGCCGCCTACACTTGGTTCTTCGGCTTCGGGCTGCTGATCAACTTCGTGATCGCGGCCCTCGCGGCCCTCGTCACCGAGGCGGCGATCTTGAAGCTGCGCCGCCGCCCCACGCGGCGCGCGCTCCGGGACTGCAGCGCCCTCGTGACCGCCGCGCTGCTTGCGTTCGCGCTCCCGCCGCTCCTGCCGTGGTGGATCCCCGCCCTCGGCGGCTTCGTCGGCATCGCGCTCGCGAAGCAGCTTTACGGCGGCCTCGGCAAGAACCTGTTCAACCCGGCGATGGTGGCCTACGTGCTGCTGCTCGTGTCCTTTCCGATCCAAATGACGCAGTGGGTCCCGCCGCGGATGGGGGACATCGACTATCGGCCGCTCGGCTTCGTCGGCACGCTCCGCTACAGCCTGTACGAGGAGCTGCCGCCATCGCAGTCGCTCGACGCGCTCACAAGGGCGACGCCGCTCGACACCGTCAAGGAAGGCCTCCGCTCTCAGCGCACGTTCGAAGAGCTGCGGGGTCTGTCGCTGATCGGCACGTTCGGCGGCCGCGGCTGGGAATGGGTCAACAACTTCATCGCGCTCGGCGGACTGTATCTCCTGTACGCCGGGATCATCCGCTGGCAGATTCCGGTCGCCGTGCTTGCCGGCCTGCTGGTGCCCGCGGGGCTGCTGCACCTGCTCGACTCGAGCCGTTTCCCTTCGCCGGCCTTCCATCTCTTCAGCGGCGCCGCGATGCTCGGGGCGTTCTTCATCGCCACGGATCCGGTCTCGGCCGCGACCAGCGACCGGGGCCGGCTCGTTTACGGCGCCGGAATCGGCGTCCTGACTTACGCGATTCGAACCTGGGGTGGGTACCCGGACGGTCTCGCCTTCGCGGTGCTGCTGATGAACGCCGCCGTGCCGCTGATCGACCGGTACACGCAGCCGCGCATCTATGGACACTCCGCAGGGTAAGCCGCTCGTGACGCTGCTGCTCGTCGGCCTCGTCGCGGCGGGCGCGGCGCTGCTCGTCACGACGAGCTACGAGCTGAGCCGCGAGCGGATCCTCGAAAACGAGCGGGAACGCCTTCTCCAAAGCCTCTACAGCGTGCTCGACCCCGAGCTTCGAGAGCGCGGGCTCGTGCCGACGCACATCACGGCCACCGACCGGGAGCTCCTCGGAAGCGACAATCCGATCGACGTGTTCGTCGTCGCCGACGACGGCAAGCCCGCGGCCGTGATCTTCGCGCCGGTTGCGCCCGACGGCTACAACGCGCCGATCAGGCTCCTCGTCGGCGTGTCGCCCGAAGGCGTGCTGACCGGCGTGCGTGTGCTGAGCCATCGGGAGACGCCCGGGCTCGGCGACGCGATCGAGCTGCGCAAGTCCGATTGGATCCTCCAGTTCGACGGCAAGAAGCTCGGCGACCCGCCGCTCGCGCAATGGGCCGTGGACAAGGACGGCGGGGCGTTCGACTCCCTCACCGGCGCGACCATCACTCCGCGCGCCGTCGTCGGGGCCGTCCGCAACACGCTGCTATACTTCGAGCGCCATCACGACGAGCTGTACGCCGAAGCGCAATGACGGTGCCGGATAGGCAAAACGTGCAAATCCTGCAACAGATGCCGGACATGCAGTCGGGCATGCAAGGCGTTCTTTACGCCACCACGCAGCAGGACGCGCCGGCCGGAGTGCTGCGCGGCGCGCTTTTCGCCGGGCTCTGGAGCAGCAACCCGGTGCTCGTGCAGCTTCTCGGCCTTTGCCCGCTGCTCGCGATCACGACGACGGCCGTCTACGGTTTCGCGCTCGGCGTCGCCACCACGGCCGTGCTCGTCGTCACGAACGCGGTGATCTCCGCGATGCGGCGTTCGCTCGTGCC
This sequence comes from Gammaproteobacteria bacterium, assembly GCA_036381015.1. Classification (NCBI taxonomy): domain Bacteria; kingdom Pseudomonadati; phylum Pseudomonadota; class Gammaproteobacteria; species Gammaproteobacteria bacterium. The sequence goes on along the minus strand of DASVDR010000010.1, from coordinate 39,602 downwards.
CGTCGTCAGGATCCCGCTGTTCGTGCTGATCATCGCGTCTCTGGTGACCTGCATCGACTTGCTGACGAATGCGTTTCTTCACGACTTGCACGAGGTGCTCGGGCTCTTCATCCCGTTGATCGTCACGAACTGCGCCATCCTGGCGCAAGCCGAGACGGTAGCGAGCCGCAGGCCGGTCTGGATCTCGGCCTGCTCGGGGTTCGCCACCGGGCTCGGGTTCTGCCTCGTGCTGGTCGCGCTCGGCGCGCTGCGGGAGGCGGCCGGTCAAGGCACGCTGCTCGCGGGCACCGGTCTGCTGCTCGGCGGCGGCGAAGATCCGTTCCGGATCGACTTGCCGTTCGACGGCGTGCTCGCCGCGGTCCTGCCGCCCGGCGCGTTTTTCGGGCTGGCCGTGCTGCTCGCGATTCGCAATCTGCTGACCCGCGAGCCCGACCCGTCGAGGCTGCCGATCGCGGAGGAACCCGCGTCGAGCGAGGACCGCGCCCCGTGAATCCGGCGAAGCGCAGGGCGATCTTCGAGCGCTTCGCGCGTCACGACCCGAGCCCCACGACGGAGCTCGAGTTCGGCTCGCCGTTCGAGCTCCTCGTCGCGGTCGTCCTTTCGGCGCAATCCACCGACGTCGGCGTGAACAAGGCCACGGCGAAGCTGTTCCCCGTCGCGCGCACGCCGCAGCAGATGCTGGCGCTCGGCGAGGAAGGGTTGAAGCGTTACATCAACACGCTGAACTTCTTCAACACGAAGGCGCGCAACCTGATCCGCACCTGCGAGGCGCTCGTCGAGCGGCACGGCGGCGAAGTGCCGCGTGACCGCGAAGCGCTCGAGGCTCTGCCGGGCGTCGGCCGCAAGACGGCGAACGTGATCCTGAACACCGCGTTCGGCGAGCCGGCGATCGCGGTCGACACTCATATCTTCAGGGTCGCGAACCGCACGAATCTCGCCCCCGGCAAGACGCCGCGGGACGTCGAGGACAAGCTCGTCAAGGTCACGCCGGACGAGTTCAAGAAGAACGTCCACCACTGGCTGATCCTGCACGGGCGCTACGTCTGCAAGGCGCGCAAGCCGAACTGCCCGGAATGCCTGATCGCGGACCTCTGCGAGTACAAGGCGAAGACGTTGCCGGCGGCGGACGGGCGGGCACGATCGAACGCCCGTCCGAAGCGTGCTGCCGTCAGCGCTTCGGGACGTACAGGTCGGTGACGGTGCCGGCCGCGACCTCGGCCGCGAATGCAATCGTCTCCGAGAGCGTCGGATGCGGGTGAACGGTGAGGCCGATGTCCTCCGCGTCGCAGCCCATCTCGATCGCGAGCGCCGCCTCGGCGATCAGGTCGCCGGCGTTCGGACCGACGATGCCGGCGCCGAGCAGGCGCTTCGACTCGGGATCGAACAGCAGCTTGGTCGAGCCCTCGGAGCGGCCGAGCGACAGAGACCGGCCGCTCGCGGCCCATGGGAACACGCCCTTCTCGTACGGGACCTTGCCGGCCTTCGCCTCGTCCTCCGTGAGACCGACCCACGCGATCTCCGGATCCGTATAGGCGACCGACGGGATCACGCGGGCATCGAAGAAGCTTTTGTGGCCGGCGGCCGCCTCGGCCGCGACCTTGCCCTCGTGCGTCGCCTTGTGCGCGAGCATCGGCGCGCCGACGATGTCGCCGATCGCGAAGATATGCGCGACGTTCGTCCGCATCTGCTTGTCGACCGGGATGAAGCCCCGCTCGTCGACGTGAACACCGGCCGCCTCGGCACGAATTTCCCGGCCGTTCGGCCGGCGGCCGACGGCGACGAGCACACGGCCGTAGACCTCGGGCTCGGCCGGCGCCGCGTCGCCCTCGAAACGGACCGCGATCCCGTCCTTCCCGGGCGTCATCTCGACGACCCGGGTGCCGAGCATGATCGCTCCGTACCGCGCCTCGAGCCGCTTCTGCAGCGGCCGCACGAGATCGCGATCGCAGCCCGGGATCAACGTCTTCGTGAGCTCGACGATCGAGACCTCGACGCCGAGCGCGTCGTACACGGTCGCCATCTCGAGCCCGATGATGCCGCCGCCGACGACGAGAAGCCGCTTCGGCAGCTCCTCGAGCTCGAGCGCCGACGTCGAATCCATGATCCGCGGATCGTCCGGCAAGCCCGGCAGCCGCGCGGGCTCGGAGCCGGCCGCGATGATGCACTGATCGAACGTCACGCTTTCCGTCTTGCCGTCGCGCTCGACCTCGATGCGGTCGTGCGCGGCGAAGCGACCCGTGCCCTGAACGACCCGGACGTTGCGCTGCTTCGCCATCGTGCCGAGGCCCTTCGTGAGCTGCCCGACGACGCCGTTCTTCCACTCCCGGAGCTTGCCGGTATCGATTCGAGGCGAGCCGAACTCGATGCCGTGCGCGCTCATCTCCCTCGTCTCCTCGATGACGCGGGCCGCATGGAGCAGGGCCTTCGACGGAATACAGCCGACGTTCAGGCAGACGCCGCCGAGCGCCGGCCAGCGCTCGATCAGCGTGACCTCGAGCCCGAGATCCGCGGCGCGGAACGCCGCGGTGTAGCCGCCGGGGCCCGAGCCGAGCACCGCGAGGCGCTTGCCGCCGCCCGCGGCCGCTTCCGCGAGCGCCCTCGCGCCCGGGGCGCGTTCCGGCCCGTTCCCCGTCCGGCCGGGCCCGGGGCCGCGCGCTTCGCGGGTCGCGGGCTCGACGTCGGCGGAGCCGACGGCGGGTTCGGGCGAAGGCGCCGCTGGCCCGCCCGCTCCCGAAGCCGCCCCGGCGGCCTTGCCGGCGTCCGGCGGCGGCGCGCCCGCCTCCGTTGCCGCCTCCTCCGGGTCGAGCACGACGATCAGATCGCCCGCGGACACCTTGTCGCCGACCTCGACGCCGACCGACTTGACGACGCCGGCCTGCGGCGACGGCACGTCCATCGTCGCCTTGTCCGTCTCGAGCGTGATCAGCGGGTGTTCCTTGTCGACGCGGTCGCCGACAGCGACATGCAGCTCGATGACGTCGACGGCCTCGAAGTCCCCGAGATCGGGGACCCGGATCTCGGCCTCGCTCATGGAATCGCCTCGAGCAGCCGGTCGACCTGACCGAGCGTCTCGGCGAGGCGGGTCGTGAAGCGCACGGCCTCCGCGCCGTCGATCACGCGATGATCGTACGAGAGCGAGAGCGGCAGCATCAGGCGCGGCACGAACTGGCCGTCTTGCCAGACCGGCCGCCATTGGTTGCGCGACACGCCGAGGATCGCGACCTCGGGCGCGTTGATGATCGGCGTGAAGAACGTGCCGCCGATGCCGCCGAGGCTCGAAACCGTGAACACGCCGCCCTGCATGTCGTCAGGCCCGAGCTTGCCGGCTCGCGCGCGCTCGCTGAGCGCGCCGAGCTCCGCGGCGAGCTCGTAGACGTCCTTGCGGTCCGCGTCGCGGATCACCGGGACGACCAGTCCGTTCTTCGTGTCGACGGCGAACCCGAGGTGCGTGTAGCGCTTCACGATCAGCGTCTGGCCGTCCTTCGCGAGCGACGACTTGAAGCGCGGGAACTCGGCCAGCGTGAGCACGCACGCGCGCAGAATGAACGCGAGCGGCGTGAGGCGGATGCCGCGCTCGGCGGCCTGCTCCTTCAGAGACTGCCGGGTTTCCTCGAGCTCCGTGATGTCGGCCTCGTCGTGCTGCGTGACATGCGGCAGGTTCACCCAGCTCGCGTGCAGGCGCTGCGCGGAGATGCGCTGAATCCGACTGAGCGGCTGATGCTCGATCTCCCCGAACTTCGCGAAGTCGATCTCGGGAAGCGCGGGCAGCGCACCGCCGCCGGCTCCGCCGCGGAGCGCCTCCTTGACGAACGACTTGACGTCGTCGGCGCGAATACGCCCCTTGGGGCCGGTGCCGCGCACCCGCCCGAGATCCACGCCGAGCTCGCGCGCGAGCTTGCGGACCGACGGGCTCGCGTGTGCACGCGAGAACGACCTTTCGTCGATCGGCGCGGGGACCGGGGGCTGCGCGGCCGGCGCCGCCTCGGGCGCCCGCCGGGGTCCGACGGCCGCCGGAGCCTCGGATGGGACCGCCGCCGCATCGGCCGAGCGCGTGGCGATCGCCGTCGGCGCGCTCTTCGGCGGCTCGGGCTGCGGCGCGGATGCGAGCCGGGGCTGAAGCTTCAGAATCTCGTCGCCCGCCGACACTCGGTCGCCGACCGCGACGCTCAGGGACAGCACGACGCCGGGCTCGGGCGCCGGCACGTCCATCGACGCCTTCTCCGTCTCGAGCGTGATCAGCCCCTGCTCGGCCTCGACCTCGTCGCCCTCGCGGACGAGCACTTCGATCACCTCGACGTCGGCGAAGTCGCCGAGGTCAGGCACGGTCACCGATCTCGGCCGGACCTCCCCGGCGGCCGCCGCTGCATCCTTCGCTCCGCTCGGCTCTCGCCCGGCAGCGCCGTTGCCGCCCCCGCCTTTCGGCCTCGCCGCCGCGGCGGGCGGGTCGTCGGAGGCGCCGCTCTTCGCTGCGGACGGCGATGGGCCGCCGGTTTTCGGCGCCGGCTCCTGCGTCCCTGCGTCGGCACCCTCCCGCACCGTGTCGCCGTCGACGACCATCAGCACGTCGCCGGTGGATACGCGGTCGCCGACCGAGACGCGGATCTCGACGACGGCGCCGGCGGCCGGGGACGGCACGTCCACGGTCGCCTTCTCGGTTTCGAGGCTGACGAGCGGGTCTTCGGGCTCGATGCGGTCGCCGACCTTGACGAGGATGTCGGTGATCTCTACGTCGCCGGCGTCGCCGAGATCGGGTACGGAAATTTCCACGGTTCGTCGGAGCCTCAGAGCGTGACCGGCGCGCGCCTCTCCGGGTCGATGCCGAGTTCCTTGATCGCGCCGTCGACGACCTTCGGTTCGAGCGCGCCCTCGTCCGCGAGCGCCTTCAGCGCGGCGACGACGATCGCGTTTCTGTCCACCTCGAAGAACTCCCGTAGCGCCTTGCGGCCGTCGCTTCGGCCGAAGCCGTCGGTGCCGAGCGTGACGTAGCGGCCCGGCACCCATTGTCGGATCTGGTCCGGCACCGTCTTGATGTAGTCGGTGGCGGCGACGAACGGCCCGCTGCGCCCGGCGAGACACTTCGCCACGTAGGGCGTCCGCGGCTTCTGGAGCGGATGCAGCTGGTTCCAGCGCTCGACCTCGAGCGCCTCGCGGCGGAGCTCGCTGAAGCTCGTGACGCTGAAGACGTCGGCGTTCACGCCGTACTGCTCGTCGAGCACCTTCGCGGCCGCCTGCACCTCCCGGAGGATCGTGCCCGAGCCGAGAAGCTGGACGCGCGGCTTCTTCTTGCTCGCACCGCCTTTCTCGAGCAAATACATGCCTCGCAGGATGCCCTCCTCGACACCCTCCGGCATCGGCGGATGCACGTAGTTCTCGTTCATGCAGGTGATGTAATAGAAGATGTTCTCCTGCTCCTTGCACATCCTGCGCATGCCGTCCTGCACGATGACGGCGAGCTCGTACGCATAGCATGGATCGTAGGCGCGGCAGTTCGGCACCGTCGTGGCGACGAGCTGGCTGTGGCCGTCCTGATGCTGCAAGCCCTCGCCCGCAAGGGTCGTCCGGCCGGCCGTGCCGCCGATCAGGAAGCCGCGTGCCTGCATGTCGCCGCCGGCCCAGATGAAGTCGCCGATGCGCTGGAAGCCGAACATCGAATAGAAGAGGTAGAACGGAATCATCTGCACGCCGTGATTCGAGTACGACGTGCCGGCCGCGGCCCACGAGCAGAACGAGCCCGCCTCGTTGATGCCTTCCTGGAGAATTTGCCCCTTCTTGTCCTCGCGGTAGTACGTGAGCTGATCGGCGTCCTGAGGCGTATAGAGCTGGCCGAGCGGCGAGTAGATCCCGACCTGCCGGAACATGCCTTCCATGCCGAACGTGCGCGCCTCGTCCGGCACGATCGGCACGATCCGCGGCCCGATCTGCTTGTCCCGGATGAGCGCCGTGAGCATTCGGACCAGCGCCATCGTCGTGGAGATCTCGCGATCCCCGGTGCCTTCGAGCTGCGCCTTGAAGAACTCGAGCGGAGGCGTCTCGAGCGGCTCGGCCTTCGTGCGCCGTTGCGGCAGGAACCCGCCCAACTGCTTGCGTCGTTCGAGCAGGTAGCGGTGCTCCTCGCTGTCCTCCGGCGGCTTGAAGTACGGAATGTCGGCGATCTCCTCGTCCGAGATCGGAATGTTGAAGCGGTCGCGAAACGCCTTGAGATCGTCCTCGTCGAGCTTCTTCTTCTGGTGCGTGATGTTCTGGCCTTCGCCGGCCGCGCCCATGCCGAAGCCCTTCACGGTCTTCGCGAGAATGACGGTGGGGCGGCCCTTGTGTCGCACCGCCGCGTGGTATGCCGCGTACACCTTGACCGCGTCGTGGCCGCCACGATTCAGCCGCCAGATGTCGTCGTCCGACATGTGCGCGACCATCGCCTTCAGCTCCGGGTAGCGTCCGAAGAAGTGCTCGCGCGTGTACGCGCCGCCCTTCGCTTTGAACGCCTGATACTCGCCGTCGACGCACTCCTCCATCGTGCGCCGCAGCACGCCCGTCTGATCCCTCGCGAGCAGCGGATCCCAGCGCGATCCCCAGATCACCTTGATGACGTTCCATCCGGCGCCCTGGAACTCGGCCTCGAGCTCCTGAATGATCTTGCCGTTGCCGCGGACCGGGCCGTCGAGGCGCTGCAGGTTGCAATTGACGACGAAGATCAGGTTGTCGAGGTGCTCGCGCACCGGCATCGTGATCGCGCCCATAGACTCGGGCTCGTCGGTCTCGCCGTCACCGATGAAGCACCACACCTTGCGGTCCTTCGCGTCGAGCAGCCCCCTGTTCTCCATGTAGCGCATGAAGCGGGCTTGATAGATCGCCATCATCGGCCCGAGGCCCATCGAGACCGTCGGGAACTGCCAGAAGTCCGGCATCAGCCACGGGTGCGGGTACGAAGAGAGCCCCTTGCCGCGGCCGACCACCTCCTGGCGGAAGTGCTTCAGGTGCTCTTCCGTGAGCCTCCCTTCGAGATAGGCGCGCGCGTAGATGCCCGGGGACGAGTGCCCCTGGAAAAATACGAGGTCGCCGCCGTGCTCCTCCGTGGGCGCACGCCAGAAATGATTGAACCCGACCTCGTAGAGCGTGGCCGACGACGCGTAGCTTGCGATGTGCCCGCCGTACTCCGAGCTCTTCCGGTTGGCCTGCACGACCATCGCCATCGCGTTCCAGCGCAGGTACGCCTCGATCCGGCGCTCGATCGCGCGGTCGCCCGGATAAGGGGGCTGCTGACCGACCGGAATGGTGTTGAGGTAGGCGGTGTTCGGGCTATACGGCAGGTACGCGCCGGAGCGGCGCGCATGATCGATCATGCATTCGAGCAGATAGTGGGCGCGCTCGGCCCCGTGCACGCGGAGAACGGAGTCGATGGACTCGAGCCACTCTTGTGTCTCCTCCGGATCCACGTCGTCGCCCGCGGTCCTGAACGCCGGCAATGGTCGTGCGCTCGCCATGACGTCTCCTCGATCGAACCGAGAATCAAGGATTTACGGGTGAATTCCCGGGTTGCTCCTGCTACGATGCGGGCCCGATCCTTGATTGTACCCTCGTTCGGCGGCGCTATGATCGGGGTTTGCCTACGACGGGTCAAGGCAACCGGAATGCTCGAGCTTCCCGACTTTGCACCGCTGAAAATCACGCAAAGCTCGCGCGCGCTCACCGAGTCGCAGCTCGGCTCGCTCGACCATGTCGCGATCGCGCTGCCGAAAAATCCGCCGGCGGCGCTGCTCGCCGATTTGCCGCAAGGCAAGCAGCTCTACAAGCTGCTCGATCGTGCGAAGGCCCAGGGTCTGAATCGCTGCTCCTCGCGACTCACGAACGCTCGGGCCACCGGGGTGACGCTCGCCACGATCGAGGACGGGTCGCCGTTCGCCGCGCTCACGTGGGCTCGCGAGGTCATTGCGGATTGCCTGCGCGACAGGCCCGTGAAGATCGGGCTGCTGACGGCGGGCCTCGACGAGCAGGCCCGCGGCGCGGCGCTGTCGCGGCTTGCGGCCGCCGCGCATGCGGCGGCTTTCAGGATGCCCTCGTTCAAGACGGACGATCACCCGAAGCCCGTGGAGCTCGAGCAGGTCGTCGTCCTCGACGCGAAACCACGGCTGCCGCTCGACCGGCTCCGCGCGGAAGCCCTCGGCAACAATCTGGCGCGCTGGCTCACCGCGCTTCCGGCGAACCGGCTCACCGCGTCCGCCTATCGCTCGGCCGTCGAGGATCTCGCCGCGAAGCGCTCGCTCGGCTGCAAGTTTCTCGGCGAGAAGGAGCTCGAGAAGCTCGGCGCGGGCGCCTTTCTCGCCGTGGCCCGGGGCAACCCCGAGCGCGACGCCGGGATTCTGCGCGTCTGCTATCGGCCGAGCGGCACGCACCGGCCGGATCTCACGCTGGTCGGTAAAGGCGTGCTGTTCGATACCGGCGGCACGAACTTGAAGCCCTTCAAAGGCATGCTCGACATGCACACGGACATGCAGGGCAGCGCGGTGGCGCTCGGCACGCTGCTCGCGCTCGCCGAGCTCGAGGTGCCCTACCCGGCGGACGCGTGGCTCGCGATCACGGAGAATCGCCTTTCCGCGTCCGCGTACAAGCCGCAGGATGTCGTCATGGCGGCAAACGGCACGAGCATTCAGGTGATCCACACCGACGCCGAAGGCCGGATGGTGCTCGCCGACGCGCTCGCGCTCGCCGCGCGCGACGAGCCGAAGCTGATGATCGACTATGCGACGCTCACCGGCGCCTGCATCTCCGCGCTGACGCAGCGCTACTCCGGCGTGTTCAGCAATCGCCCGCGCGCCAACGCCTTGCTGCTCGAGGCCGGCGCCGCGTCCGGCGAGCGCGTCTGGCCGTTTCCGATGGACGAGGATCTCGACCAGCTGCTGCGCAGCGACGTCGCGGACATCAAGCAATGCGCCGTCGACGGTCAGGGCGACCACATGCTGGCCGCGCGTTTCCTGTCGCGATTCGTGCCGAAGTCCATCCCGTGGGTGCACGTCGATCTTTCCTCCGGCGAGCACAAGGGCGGGCTCGCGCACGTCCCCACCGACATCACCGGATTCGGCGTGCGCCTTACCCTGGAGCTTCTCGCCGAAGCGACGCCCGCGGCGCTCGCCGAGCGGATGAAGGATTGATGGACGAGGATTCGGTCGAGGCGGTGCCCGAGGCGCCGGCCGAGTCGCGCATCGCGCAGCGCTTCCGCGGCTTTCTGCCCGTGGTCGTCGACGTCGAGACGGGCGGCTTCAACCCGGCGACCGACGCGCTCCTCGAGGTCGCGGCCGTCCTCGTCCGGATGAACGACGACGGCGACCTCGCGCCCTTCGAGAAGTCGCGCTATCTCGTCAAGCCTTTTCCGGGCTCGAATCTCGAGCCTGCGTCGCTTCAGGTGACCGGGATCGACCCGTTCCATCCGCTCCGCCCCGCGCTCGACGAGGCCGAGGCGCTGCGGCGACTTTTCCAGGACGTCCGCAAAGAGGTCAAGGAGCAGAAGTGCAACCGCGCGATCCTGGTCGGGCACAACTCGTTCTTCGACCTTCAGTTCCTGAACGCGGCCGTTGCCCGCAACGCGATCAAGCGTAACCCGTTCCACCCGTTCTCGAGCTTCGACACCGCGACGCTCGCCGGGGTCGCCTACGGGCAAACCGTGCTCGGCCGGGCGGTGGCGGCGGCCGGGCTGCAATGGGACGACGGCCGCGCACACTCAGCGCTCTACGATGCCGAGATCACGGCCGAGCTCTTCTGCGCGATCGTCAACCGCTTCAGACGGGTTTTCGACGCACCGCCGCCGCCGTCGACCTGAAAGACGAACCGCAACGGCTCCGGCCTGCGGCCGAGGCGTCGCGGCGCGCATTGCGCGGGCATCGGGACTCGCCGGGGCCCGACGCGCGTGGGTGCCGCTCGAGCGGGACCGTTGCTACTGCGTCTCCGAGCTCTCCGGCGCGCGCGCCTGCTTGACCAGCTGCTCCAGCTCGCCGGACTGGTAGAGCTCGAGGGTGATGTCGCATCCGCCGATGAGCTCCCCGTTCACGTAGAGCTGCGGGAACGTCGGCCAGCTCGAGTACCGCTTCAGCCCTTCCCTGATCTCCGGATCCTCGAAGATGTTGACGTAGGCGAACTCGGCGCCCACGGCGCGCAACGCTGCGACGGTCTGCGCGGAGAAGCCACACTGAGGGAAATCGGGTGTTCCCTTCATGTACAGCAGCACCGGGTGCTCCGAAAGCTGCTTCTTGATCCGGTCGTTGACATCCATTCGTCGTCCTCCAGCATTCGTCGTCCTCCAGCCCGGCTCGACGCCCTGGTCCGCCCCTTCCTCCGGGCGTCCCGGAGCCGCCGGATGAGCCGGGGCCGCGGGGGGCGGGGGAAAGCGGGACGGGGCCGGAACGTTGAACTGCCTTGATCTCTCACCTATTCTTCTAGACTCGCCGAGCCGGGGCAAGTGCCGGCCGGCCCCGACAAGAAGAACGAGCCGGGCTGCGCAGCCAAAACGAGGGGGAAGCCCGATGAACCCGCTGAACTCCATCAACGGCACGATCGGTGCCGGCGTGGTGCTCGCCATCGTGATCGCGCTCCTGACCGGCGAGCCGATGGTCGCCTTCATGGACTCGAGCTTTATCGTCTGGATCCACGTCCTCGCCGGAATCGTCTGGATCGGACTGCTCTACTACTTCAATTTCGTGCAAGTCCCCGCGCTCGCGCAGGCCGCGGCGGATGCCGGCGGTCCCGGCGGCGCCGGCATCTCCAAGTACGTGGCGCCGCGCGCGCTCGCCTGGTTCCGCTGGGGCGCCGTCGTCACATGGCTCTCCGGTGCCGCAGCCCTGCTGCGCTACCGCATCTTCGACGACGCCTTCATGCTCGGCTTGAATCCAAACGCGCCGGGCAACGCGTGGGTGATCGGGGTCGGCGCGTGGCTCGGCACGATCATGCTGTTCAACGTGTGGGTTCTGATCTGGCCGAATCAGAAGAAGGTCCTTGGGCTCGTGGAGGCGAGCGCCGAAGAGATCACCAGGGCGCGGCGGGTCAGCTTCCTCGCGTCGCGGACCAACACGATGCTCTCGATCCCGATGATCATGAGCATGGTCGCCTACGGCCACGGCGGGTTCTTCATTTAAACTGCGGCGGAAACCGGGGCAGAGCCCTTTTCTGGACCGGCTTCAGCCGATCGCCCTGCGGCAAAAGGCGCTGCTGCCTCGGGGCGCCCGCACAAGGGCGCCGGACATGGAGCGAGTCCCGAGACGATGATCCGACCGCCATCGACGGCAGATATCGGCGCCGACGTCGCCCGCGCGCTCGACGAGGATCTCGGCAGCGGCGACGTGACCGCGGCCCTGATCGACCCCGGCGTGCCCGCCGCCGCGCAGGTGCGTTGCAAGGAGCCGGCGACGCTTTGCGGCTCGCCGTGGTTCGACGAGGTGTTCCGCCGCATCGACCCCGCCATCGCGGTCACGTGGCGTTTCGCCGAGGGTGCCGACGTGCCGCAAGAGGCGATCGTCTGCGAGCTGCGGGGGCCGGCCCGGGGGATTCTCAGCGGCGAGCGCACGGCGCTGAACTTCCTCCAGACGTTGTCCGGCACGGCGACCGCCGCGCGGCGCTACGTTGCCGCCGTCGCCGGTACCGGAGCGCGCATCCTGGACACGCGCAAGACGCTGCCGGGGCTGCGCAACGCGCAGAAATACGCCGTCGCCTGCGGCGGCGCGCTGAATCACCGGCGCGGGCTGTACGATGCGTTCTTGATCAAGGAGAACCACATCGCGGCTGCCGGGAGCATCACGGCGGCCGTGAACCGCGCGGCAGAGCGCGGGACTGCGCTGATGATCGAGGTCGAGGTCGAGACGTTGGACGAGCTGCGCGAGGCGCTCGGGACGGCGGCCCACCGCCTGATGCTCGACGACTTCTCGTTGCCGCAGCTGCGGGAGGCAGTCGCGCTCAGGGACGCGCATGCCGCCTCCCGTGGTGTGCGCAAGGAGCTCGAGGCGTCGGGCAGCATGGATCTCGATAAGCTGCGCGCGGTCGCCGAGACCGGCGTCGACTTCATCTCGATCGGCGCCTTGACGAAGCACGTGCGCGCGATCGACTACTCGATGCGCTTCGTCGAAGCGGGTGTCTGACACTTTCGGTGTCTGACACCTTTTTTACGCCACCGCGTCCAGGAGCCGTTTCGGCTCCTCGACGCCGTAGCCCTGGGCGTAGTCGACGCCGATGCCGCGCAGCATCGTGATGATCTCGGCGTTCTCGGCGAACTCGGCGATCGTCTGCTTGCCGGTCAAATGACCGATCTCGTTGATCGAGCGCACCATCTCCCGGTCGATCGGATCGTGCAGGATTTCCTTCACGAAGCTGCCGTCGATCTTCAGGAAATCCACCGGAAAATGTTTCAGGTAGCCGAACGACGAGAGGCCGGTGCCGAAATCGTCGAGCGCGAACTTGCAGCCGATCTCCTTCAACGCGTGAATGAAGCGATTCGCCTGCGAGTAGCTCGCGATCGCCGCCGTCTCCGTGATCTCGAAGCAGATGCGGCTGCCGTCGAGCCCGCTTCGCTGGAACTGCTCCACGACGAACGGCAGGAACTTCTCGTCCGCTAGGCTCTGCCCGGAGAGATTGATCGAGCAGAGAACCAGCCGCTCGCGCTCGTCGGCCTCCGAGACGAGCCAACGGAAAGCCTGGCTGATCACCCAGCGGTCGATCGCGGGCGTCAGGCTGTAGCGCTCGGCGGCGGCGATGAAGAGCTCCGGCGAGACGAGAGCGCCGTTCTCGTCCCGCATCCGCAGCAGCAGCTCGTAATGTGCGCCGGTCTCGAGCCCCGGCTGCAACGGCTGAATCGTCTGCCGGAAGAGCTCGAAGCGCCCTTCCTCGAGCGCGTTGCTGATCCGCGCCGCCCACTGCATCTCCTTGCGGCGCTTCATCAAGTCGAGGTCGTTCTCCTGGTAGCTGTAGACGCGATTGCGGCCTGCGTCCTTCGCCGCCGCACACGCGCTGTCAGCGGCCGTGAGCAGCGCCGCCACGTCGTCGGTGGCCGGCGTGATCGGCACGACGCCGATGCTCGCCCCGAGCCGGAACGTGCGGTCGTCCCAGACGAACTTGAACTCCGTGATGACCTCGCGCAGCGTCTCGGCGGTCCTCAGCGCCTCGTCCATCGTGCAGCTCTCGAGCAGCACGCCGAACTCGTCGCCGCCGAGGCGCGCGAGCGTGTCGCGCCAGCGGATCTTGGCCTTCAGCAATGCGCCGAGCTGCCTCAACAGCTCGTCGCCGGCGCCGTGCCCGCACGCGTCGTTCACGATCTTGAACTGGTCGAGGTCGATGTGGAGCACGGCGTACGAGGTCTCCCTCGCCTTCGCGCTCTTCAGCGCGCGCTCGAGCCGGCTCTCGAACTCGCGCCGATTGACGAGCTCGGTGAGGATGTCGTGGCTCGCGGCGTACGAGAGGCGCCGGTTCAGCTCCCGCGACTCGCTGACGTCGTGGAACACGAGCACGCCGCCCGTGACGTTGCCGAGCGGATCGCGGATCGGCGCGGCCGTGCTCTCGATGTAGAGCTCGTTGCCGTCGCGCCGAATCAGGAGCGTGGGACGTACCGATTTCGTGGAGCGGTTACGGCGCATCGCGACCGCTACCGGATTCTCGACGGGCTCGCACGTCTCTTCGTGGAACCCGCGGAAGATCTCGTCGATCGTGCGCCCGACCGCGTCGTCGAGCTTCCAGCCCGTAAGCTCCTCGGCCACCGGGTTCAGATACTGCACGCGGCATTCGGCGTCGGTGGTGACGACGCCGTCGCCGATCGACTGAAGCGTGATCTGCGCGCTCTCCTTCTCGCGGAACAACGCCTCCTCGTAGAGCTTGCGCTCGGTGATGTCGGTCTCGACGCCGACCAGGCGCTTCAGGCGGCCGTGCTCGTCGACCCTCCCCTTCACGCGGCTCTGTACCCACCGCCACTCGCCGTTCGCGTGCCGCATGCGATGCACGCTCTCGAAGAGCTCCGTCTTGCCCTCGAGGTGCTCGCGGATCTGCGCCTGGACGCGCGCCATGTCGTCCGGATGCACGAGGAAGCGCCACTCGGGCACCGGCTCGTCCTCGCCGTAGCCGAGCATCGAGCGCCAGCGCGGCGAGAAATACATCGAATTGTCGCGAACGTCGTAGTCCCAGAGCCCGTCGTTGGCCGTGTTCGTCACGAGCCGGTCGCGCTCCTGCACGGTCAGCAGGTCTTCCTTGAGCCGGATGCGCTCGAGCCCGGTCGCGCAGCTCACGCCGACGAGCTTCAACGCGAGGTGCAGGTCGGCATTCCAATCCGGGTTCGGCGTCGCGCTGCAAATGCCGAGCATCCCGCCGAGCCGGTCGCGGATGTTGAAGGCGACGACCAGCAGCGCGCCGACATTCAGGCTCGCGAGCTGCTCGGCGTCGCGGCGCTGCGCGAGCGGCGGATGCGCGGTATCGGCGACCTCGAGCAGGCGGAGGTGATCGAGCCGTGTGCGAAGCCAGGGAAAATCGCCGAGCTCGCGTCCCTTCAAGACCTCGGGATTACACGTGGAGAACGTGGACCGCGCGGCGTAAACGGTCTCGATGACCGTGGCGTCCTCGTCGAACAGAGCGACGAACAGCGAGTCCGCCCCGTACGCATCCGTCAGCGCCTGCAACCCGGACTTCAGCCGCTCCTCGGCGTTGCCGAGGGACATGCATTGGAAGTCGACCGCGACTTTCGTGCAAGTCAAATCGAGCCCGGGCCCTCGAGGCAGCCTAGCCGCCCTCCGGATCGAGCTGGTCGTGGCGGAACCTTCTTGGATCGGATCCTCTTCGATGACGTCAACGCTCCCCGTCCGTCGCCCGCTTGCGCGGCCCGAGGAACGTCTCCGGTGCAATAAGACCCCCAATGCCGGCTTCATTGTGACAGCAATAGCAAAGATTACAAGAAGGTATTCCTTAAACTGAGAACCCTCTACCGGTATTTGACGCCCCGCGGCCTGCGGCGTGCCGAGGCGGCGCGGGGCGTTCGCGACGAGCGGCGGCGCCGGCGAGCCGCCGCAGGCGGCGCAGGCCCGCGGGGCGGCGGAGCCACTCGAATGGATTCCGCCGCCGCCCAGGGCAAGGCTCCCGCCGGCCGACCAGGATTCGAGCCCGGCGGACCGCCGCCTACGGCGTACCCTCGGCCGGGCGCGCTTCCGGGCGGCGGAGCATCAGCACATTGCGCTTGCAGACCGCGACCAGGACGTCGTGCTGATTGTAGCCGCGGTGCTCGAGGGTGAGGATTCCGTTGTTCGGCCGCGAGCGGCTCGGCCGCATCGCGAGCACCTCGGTCTCGGCGTGCAGCGTGTCGCCCGGGAAAAGCGGATGCGGAAATCGCGTCTCCTCGAGCCCCAGATTCGCGACCGTCGTGCCGAGGGTCGTCTCGTGAATCGAGATGCCGACGATCAGCCCCAGGGTGAAAAAGCTGTTCATCAGCGGCTGCCCGAACTCCGACTGCGTGCGCATGTACTCGCGATCGATGTGGAGCGGCGCCGGATTGTGCGTCAGCGCGCTGAACAGCACGTTGTCGGCGTCGGTGAGCGTCCGGCGGATCGCGTGCCGGAACACTTGCCCGACCTCGAAGTCGTCGTAGTAGCGGCCCGTCATCGAGTGACCTCCTTTCGCGGGGAGAGCGCCCTAAGGCTACTCTTGCGAAAGCTCCCGGCTGCGCTCGGCCGCAGCGCGCACGGCCCGCTCGAGCAGGTCCGGGAGACCGTCGGCGGCAGCGAGGATGCGCAGCGCCGCCTCGGTGGTTCCGCCCGGGCTCGTCACGCGCCGGCGCAGTTCCGCGGCAGGCTCTCCCGACGCCGCCGCGTACGCCCCGGCACCCGCCACCGTCACGGTGGCGAGCTTCTCGGCGAGCGCGCCGTCGAGGCCTGCCGCCGTTCCTGCCCGGGTCAGGCACTCGATCAGCAGGAACACGTACGCCGGACCGCTGCCGGATACCGCGGTCACGGCATCCATCAGCGTCTCGTCGTCGACCCAGGCGACCTCGCCGACCGCCGCCATCAGCGCTTCGGCCGCAGCCCTCTGCGGCGCGCTCACGCGCGGCGACGCGGTCAGCACCGTCATCCCCCGCCCGACCGCCGCCGGCGTGTTCGGCATCGCCCGGACGACGGGCGTGTCGCCGCCGAGGACTCGTGTGATCGACGCGATCGGCTTGCCGGCGGCGATCGACAGAAACAACGGTCCGGCGGCCGCGACGCCAGTGCACGCGCGCAGCGCCTCCTCGAGCTGACCGGGCTTGACGGCGAGCAGCACGACGCCGGGCGCGTGCGCGAGCGCGCCCGCGTCCACGGCCTCGCTCCGGGCGACGCCGAGCTTCACCGCGGCTTCGAGCGCGCCGGCCGCCGGATCGACGACGCGGATCGCGGCCGCGGGCACGCCGCGGTCGAGCCAGCCCTTCACGAGCGCCTGGCCCATGTTCCCGAATCCGATCAGCAATACCCGGACGTCCATCATTACTCGGGAACGCTCCCCGCGGGCTCCGCCGGCTCGCCTGCCCGGATCGCGGGCGCGGATGCCGCGTTCCCGGCGCCTGCGCTTCGGTCGTTGTAAGTCGTGAGATCGAGCGCGCCTTCGGACTTCGCGACGATGCACGTGACGACGCAGTCGCCGGTGACGTTCACGGCGGTGCGCATCATGTCGAGCAGGCGATCGACGCCGATGATCAGCGCGATGCCTTCGACCGGCAGGCCGACCTGTTGCAGCACCATCGCGAGCATGATGAGGCCCGCGCTCGGAACGGCCGCGGTGCCGATCGACGCGAGCGTGGCAGTGAGGATCACGGTAAGGTATTCGGCAGCGCCGAGATCCACGCCGTATACGTTGGCGATGAAGACCGTCGCCGCGCCTTGCATGATCGCCGTGCCGTCCATGTTGATCGTGGCGCCGAGCGGGATCGTGAACGCGGCCACGGAGTTCGCGACACCGTGGCGGCGCTCCACCGTGCTCAGCGTGACCGGAATCGTGGCGCTGCTCGACGACGTGCTGAACGCGAAGCTCATCACATCGCGCATCTTGACGAAGAACGTGACAGGGCTCAAACCGCCGAGGCGCAGCAGAGTCGTATACGTGAGCGCGACGTGCACGACGAGCCCGGCGACGACGACGAGGAAGTAGTCCGCGAGCGGGCGAAGGACGTCGAGGCCTTGCGTCGCGAACGTGCGCGCGAGGAGCGCGAATACGCCGATCGGCGCGGTCTTGATGACGAGCATGACGAGACGCATCACGACGTCGTTCAGATCCGAGAAGATCGACGCGACGCGGCGTCCCGCCTCGCCCGAGAGCGATATCGCGAAACCGAGGAGCAGCGCGAAGACGATGATCTGCAGCATCTCGCCGTCGGCCATCGCGCGCACGGGATTCGCGGGAACCATGTCGACGAGCACGTCCGCCACCCGAGGCGGCACCGCGCTTTCGTAAGCGACCTCGCCGGAAAGCTCGAAGCCCTGCCCGGGCGACGCCGCAGTGGCGATCACCAGCACGAGCGCAACGGCGATCGCCGTCGTCAGCAGATACAGGACGAGCGTCTTCGCGCCGACGCGTCCCAACGAGCCGATGTCCCCGAGCGACGTGACGCCGCAGACCAGCGATACCAGCACGAGCGGCACCACCATCATCTGCAGCAGCGCGACGAAGACCTGCCCAACGACGTAGAGCACCCCTTCGACGAGCAACTCGCTCACGAAGGCCGACTCGCCCGCGAAAGCGCCGAGCACCGCGCCGACCGCGATGCCGGCCGCCATGGCAATCAGGATCTTTTGCGTGAAGCTCATCGTCGCCGTTCGTGCGAGCGGTGCCGGGACAACCGGACACTACCGGCTGGGCCGAGGCGGCGCAACCGAGGCCCGGCGCCGGCCGTATCCGCCCGCCGCCGGCTCTCCGGCGCGCCGTGCCGAGCCCGGAATCGCGGCTCGCCCGTCCAACCGGCGGCGCAGATTGGGTAATATGCCGGCTCGGAACCCGCGGGCACGGCTCGCGTTTCTCTTTAGGACGGAGCCGAATGCTCGTCGACCCGAGGACGTTGCGATGACCGAGCTCACTCGAGCGAAGCTTGCCGCCTGCGGCCCACCCGCTCGCCCCGCGACGGATTCCCCGCACTCTTCCTAGCGCCGGAGACGAAGTGAGAGAGGTCCACATCGTCGGCGTGAGCCAGGCGCCGATCACGCGCGACACTTCGGTCCGCGGCCGCTATCTCGCCGCGTCGGTCGTACGGCAAGCCCTGGCCGATGCCGGCGTCGAGAAGGACCGTGTCGACGCGCTCTATGTCGGCAACATGACCTCGGGTCTTTTGACCGGGCAGCAGCAACTCGGCGGCCTGATCGCCGACTATGCGGAGCTGCCCGGCCTCGACGCCGTGACGATCGAGGCCGCATGCGCGTCCGGAGCCGCGGCGGCCCGCATGGCGTATCTGACGATCGCCGGCGGCATGCACGACGTGGTCGTCGTCTGCGGGCTCGAGCGGATGACGCACGTCGACCGCGACACGGTCACACGCGCGCTTGCCACGGCCGCGGACTGGGAGCTCGAGGGCGCCCGCGGCGAGTCATTCATGTCGCTGAACGCGCAGCTCATGCGGCACTACATGGATCGGTACGGGGCCGAGCCTCGTGACTTCGCGCCGTTCTCGATCAACGCGCACCGCAACGCGATGACGAACCCGAACGCGCTGTTCCACAAGGACGTGGATCTCGAGCGATACCTCGAGTCCCGGGTCGTCGTCGATCCGATCCGCATCTTCGATGCCTCCCCGCTCTGCAACGGCGCGGCGGCCGTCGTCCTCGCCGCAGCCGACGTCGCGAGGCAGCTGCGCCCGAACGACGCCCGCGTCGCCGTCGCGGCTTCGGCGGCCGCCACGGCGCCGCTCGCGCTGCAACGGCGCTCGGATATCCTCAAGCTCGATGCGGTCGAGATCTCGACCCGCAAAGCGCTGGCCGACGCCCGCGCGGCACACCGCGACGTGAGCTTCTTCGAGCTGCACGACGCTTTCACGATCATGGCGGTGCTGAGCCTCGAGTCGGCCGGCTTCGCCGATCCCGGCACGGGCACGCGTTTCGGCGCGGAGGGACGCATCGGGCTCGACGGGGAGCTGCCGCTCTCGACGATGGGCGGGCTCAAGGCGCGGGGCCATCCGGTCGGCGCCACGGGCGTGTACCAGCTCGTCGAAGCGTACCTGCAGCTCACCGGCGCCGCGGGGGATAACCAGGTTCCGAGCGCGAGCCTCGGCCTCGTGCAGAACATCGGCGGCACCGGCGCAACCGTCGTGAGCCACGTGCTGCGCCGCGTGGACTGAGCGCCGCTCCCCCTGCGCCGCCGGCCCGCCGCGGCCCGCCGCGCGCTCGATAGCCCGTCGGTGTTAGCCTATGGGGTCCGGCGCATAGGAGAGGAAAGAGGACAGATGGCAGAACAGCCAACGGACGTCGACATCGCGATGGACGGCGCCAACCTGTACCACGAGGAAACGTTCACGGACCGCCGGATCGGAAGTCTGCAGCGGCTGACGCCGGTCACCGCGTCCGGCGCGCGCGACCCGTCGCGGCCGGTGCTGTACGTGGGCCAGACGCAAGTGCTGACGCCGGCCGGGGCGCTGCCGATCAGCTTCGAGGTGGACGCGGCCTCGCTGGACGAGGCGGTCGCGAAGTTCGGCGACCTCGCCCAGCAAGCCTTGCAGAGCACGTTGAAGCGGCTCGAGGAGCTGCGCCGGGAGGCCGCCTCGTCGCTGATCGTGCCCGGAAGCGGCGGAGCGGGCGGGCCGGGAGGCTTCGGAGGGCCCGGCGGATTCGGCGGACCCGGCGGCGCCCGCGGCGGCGGCATCCAGATTCCGTGAGCAGCCCCATGGATACCGCCGCCGACGACAAGCGCGCGATCATCGAGATCGTCAACAACTGGGTGATCTGGAGCGACGCCGGAGATTGGGCGCGCTTCGAGACGGTCTGGCACGACGATGCGTGGATGACGGCCACCTGGTTTCAGGGCCCGGCGAAGGAATTCGTCAAGGCGCGCCGGGAAGGCTTCGAGCGCGGTGTCAACATCATCCACTTTCTCGGCGCGGTCACGTGCGACGTGGCCGGGAGCCGCGCAATCGCGCAATCAAAGATGACGATCGGTCAGCGCGCGACGGTGGACGGCGTTCTGGTCGACGCGCTCTGCACGGGCCGCTTCTACGATTTTTTCGAGAAGCGGAGCGGTCGTTGGGGCATCGTGCGGCGGCAGCCGATCTACGAGAAGGACCGTCTCGACCCGGTGGACCCTGCGGCCCGTCTCGAGCTCGACGCGACGCTGCTCGCGCGCTTCCCCGAAGGGTATCGGCACCTCGCGTACCTGCAGACCAAGGCGGGCTTCGAGGTCAAACAGGGGCTGCCGGGCCTCCGAGGGCCGGCCGTCGAGAAGCTATACGCCGAAGGCAAGGCGTGGCTCGACGGCGCACCGACGCCCGGCGAGCCGCCGTAGCGCCGAGACCGCACGCGCGCACGTCGTGAAGCGGGGCGGGACGGCCGGCTAGGCTCGACCGTCCGCGCGGGGGCCGCGCGAAGGCTAGACCGTGCGCGGGCGCCGCGCGAAGGCTGCGAGAAAGCGGTCGACGACGCGCACGACGCGGTCGCGGATGGCTTCTTGCGTCGGGCTGCCGCCGAGTAGCAGCACCTCGATGATCCACCAATGCGCGAGCATTCCCGTCAGGAATTCGGCCGCCTCTCGCGGCGTGCCGGGGTCGAGGACGCCGCGTCGCTCGAGCTCGACGAAGTAGTCGCTCAGCACCGAGCGCGTCTGCATCGGCCCGCGCTCGTAGTACATACGCGCGAGATCCGGGAAGCGCTCCCGCTCGGCGATGATCAGCCGGAGCAGCGCGTGATGGCGTGTCGAGAAGATGGCCTCGAGCCGCTGCGTCAGAAACTCGACGAGCGTGCTCTTCGGGTCGGCGCCGGTATCGAGCTTCGGCACGTGCGTGGACGAGAGGACCTCGTCGATGACCGCACGAAAGAGGTCGTCCTTCGTCGGGAAGTAGTTGTATAGCGTGGCCTTCGAGCCGCCGGACACGTCGAGAATCGCGTCGATCGACGTCGCGCCGTAACCGTCTCTCAGAAACAGCTCCGTCGCGGCGTCCAGAATGCGCGCCAGCCGCTCTCTGCCGCGGGACGAGTTCGGGACCGTGATCGAACTGATCAGCTCTTCCATGATTGCCTCTGCCTCGCTTGACGATCGGCGGCCCGGCGTTCTCCCGATCGGCCCGAGCCGCCCGCTACGGCCGCTGCACCACTATCGCGGCGACCTCGCGACGCTTCTTGCTGGGCACGACCTTCGGCCGCCCGTACCAAAAGAAGCCGACGAGCATCTCGGCTGCGGGATCGATGCCGACGATCTCGTAGAAGCGCCGCTCGCGCGTCATAGCGCCGGTCGTCCACTTCACGCCGATGCCGCACTGCCAGAGATAGAGCATCAAGTTCTGCGCGGCGCAACAGCAGGCGGCATAATCCTCCTGCTGAAGCAACGCGTCGTCGCTTTTCCTGCAAGTCAGCACGAAGAACGCCGGAATCGCCTTGAGACGCGCGAACCGTGCGGCGCCCGCCTGCTCGCCTTTGACCGCGGTCTCGAACTCCGCGGCGAAGCGGACGATATCATCAGCGGTGCGCTCACCGATAAGGTAAAAACGCCATGGCTCCGTGAGCCGGTGATTCGGCGCCCAGCGCGCAAGCTCGATCGCCTGGAGAAGCACCTCGGTTCCGGGCGCTCCGGGCTCGAAGAGATCGATCGAGCGCCGCGAGCGAATCGCGTCGGCGAAGTCGTCGAGTTGCGCGGGCCGCAAACGCGGAACGCTGTCGGGCATCTGACCTCCGGGATTCTTGCGCTATAAGCCGATGATTCTAGTTACCTTTCGACGCAAGTCGAGCTTGACGGCCGGCGCCACGCACGCCAATAATCCGGCGCCCGCAGCCGCCCGAGTCGGAACGAATGAGTGAGCAGATCGAAAGCGTCGTCATCGGAGCGGGCGTCGTCGGCCTGGCAGTCGCCCGCGCGCTCGCGGTCGGGGGCCGCGAGGTGGTCGTGCTCGAGAAGAATTCGGCGATCGGGGCGGAGACGTCGTCGCGGAGCTCGGAGGTCATTCATGCCGGCATCTACTATACGCCGGGCAGCCTCAAAGCGCAGTTGTGCGTGCGCGGCCGCGACGCGCTGTATCGATACTGCGCGGAGAAAGGCATCGCGCATCGACGCTGCGGTAAGGTCATCGTCGCCGTCGACGACGAGCAGGAGCCGCGACTCGACGCGCTGCGCGCGACGGCCGCGGCGAACGGAGTCGCCGATCTTCGCAGGCTCGATAGCAGCGAGCTCGAAGCGCTGGAGCCGGCGGTCGTCGGCGTCTCCGGGCTCCTGTCGCCGTCCACCGGGATCGTCGACAGCCACGGCTTCATGCTCGCGCTGCAAGGCGATCTCGAGCGTGCCGGCGGCCATGTCGCGCTGCGCTCGGAGCTGATCGACGGGCGAGTCGACGGCGGCCGCCTGCGGCTGCGGATCGCGACGGACGGCGAGATCACGGAGATCGATGCGGCCTGCGTGGTGAATGCCGGCGGTCTGCATGCGGAGAAGGTCGCGCGGTCGATTCGCGGCCTCGGGGGAAGTGCGCCGAGCGTGCGCTATGCGAAAGGAAATTACTTCCTGTACGCCGGCGCGAGCCCGTTTCGGCACCTCGTCTACCCTCTGCCGGAGCCCGGCGGGCTCGGCATCCACGCGACGCTCGATCTCGCCGGCCGCACGCGCTTCGGCCCGGACGTCGAGTGGACCGAGCGCATCGATTACGCGCTCGATGCGTCGCGAGCGGAGCGCTTCTACGCCGCAGTGCGGCGGTACTGGCCGGCGCTTCCGGACGGCGGGCTGACGCCGGGTTATGTCGGAGTCCGCCCCAAGCTCAGCGGCCCCGGGGAGCCGCCGGCCGATTTCGACATCCGTGTCGAAGGCGATTCGGGCGGGCCGCGCCTCGTGCATCTTTTCGGGATCGAATCGCCCGGGCTCACCGCGTCGCTCGCGATCGCCGAGCACGTTCGCGAGCGGCTCGGCGCCTGACAACGGCACCCGGCGTCAATTCGGCGACGCGAACTGCCGCGCGAAGAAGTCGTACGCGCTGCTGCGCAGCAGCGGGAAGTAGATGACGGAAGTCCGATGTCCGGTCGGCAAATACAGCGTCTCCGGCCGGCCGAGGCGCGCGCGCAGCGCCTGCTGAGTCTCGAACGGCACGATCATGTCCGTTCGCGTCATCACGAGCATCACGTCCTCGGCGTCGACGTAAGGGGCGAGCGCGAGCGGGTCGGTGGAGATGAGCTCGTCGAGGCGCTGCCGCATGCCGGAGCGGCTCATGCCGGTCTCCTGGAGCGCCCTGTGCACTTGCCGCGCGATGCTGCGATAGCTCGTGTGCGTCATCAGGTACGGAAGATCCCCTCCCGCCATCGCGGCCACGACCGCGTCGATCCGGTCGTCGAGCGCGGCCAGCATCACGGCCGCCATGCCGCCGAAGCTGATCCCGAAGACGCCGATCGCATCGAATTCCGGGTTCGCCTCGGCCCAATCGAGCACCCGGAGGTAGTCGAGGAGGTTGCGCCGGATCAGGTGCTCCGGATCCTCGAGCGCGTGATCCAGCGGATCGCCCTCGCGATCGAGGACCGCCACGGCCCACCCCTGGTCGACGAAATACCGCGCGAAGTAGCGCGATACGATCAGGTTCCCGTTGACGATCGGTAACACGACGATAATGGGGGTCGCGGCGTCGCCCTCCACGTCGTAGTACTCGAATGAGATCGGCTCGGCATCGGGCTCGCCGACTCCCGGCAGCACGATCTCGTGCACGTCGAAGCGCCGCCGCTCTCGAAGCGGGTCGCTCTCGACGACGAGCGGCTCAGGCTCGTACGCGAATCGAGCGGCCAGCGCGGACGGGAGCTCGCGCGGCCCGTCATAGGTCTGCGCGAGCGGCGCGCGCGTGACGCAGCCGGAGAGCGCCGCGATCGCCGCGAGGCCCGCGGCGGCCAGCAGCCCGCGCAATCCTCCGACGACCAGCTTCCGCGTCCGCACGACGGGCGACGGTCGCAAAAACCCGACGATGTGGGGCCTTCCGAGCAGCCGCATCATGATCCCGGACGGGCTCCTCGCTAGCTCCGAGGAAGCCGCATTGCTGCCGTTTTCACGCGCATTTCCGCGGCATCCGTCCAGACGAAGACCAGGCGGTCGCCGGCCGCGACCATCTGCGGCACGTCGAGCGGCTGCGCGACGTCGCTTTCCGCGACGATCCGCATCTCGCCAAGCCCGCCGTCGGGGGCAACGCGCCGCACGGCGAGCGCGAGGCCTCCCGCCCCGCCGCGGCGCCACCAGCTGACGTAAGCGGCGCCGTCGTCGAGCAGCACGACGTCGGCGTACCCGAATGCGCGGTTCCCGTCGACATCGATCGCCGGGGCGAACGTGGCGCCGCCGTCGGTCGACCGCGCGAGCCGCAGTCGCGGACGCTCCTCCGCGGCGGTGAACCAAGCGGCCGCGATCTCCTCGCCCCGGGCGGCGATCGCGGGGCCATTCACCGGGCAGCCCTCGATGCGCCAGCCGTCCGCGGCGACGCTCACGGGCGCGGCCCATTCCGAGCCGATGTGCCGCAGAAGCTTGATGTCGCGAATCTCCTCCGGGCTGCGGTCGCGGTAGACGACGGCCGGCCCGGCATCCGTGACGACGGCATCCGTCGCGCAGCAGTCGCACACGAGCTCGTCGAGCTCTCCCCGCTCCGTGACCGTCCCGTCGTAGCGGATGCGCGCGAAGCGCAAGCTCGTGCCGACGGGCACGTCCGGATCGACGACGCCGCTCTCGAACTGCTCCGCGAGTCGGCGGCCGTCGAGCCATACCGCGCCGATGTCGCCGCCCCACGGAAACAGCGACGCGAATCCGTGCTCGGTCAGCACGCCGTCCCTGTTCAGCAGCTCGCCGTCGCTCCACGTGCGGCCGCCGTCGGTCGACAACGACAGAACGATGTCGTACGAAGCGAAGCTGCCCTCGGCCATTCGCAGCCAATGCGCGGCCCAGACGTCGGCCGTGATCGGCTGAACGGACGGAAAATCAGCCCAGTTGACGAAGAAATCCGTGCCGCTCGCAACGACCTGGGGCGCGCTCCAGCCGCCGTCCGTGAGCGTGGAGAAGCGCAGCGCGTAGCCGTCCGCGGTCGGCTCGAGCCAGCTCAGCACGGCCCGGCCGTCGTCGGTGACGGCGAGATGCGGCTCGCCGCTGCCGGCGCCCGCCGGCGACATCAGCGCCTGCGGCGCACCGGCGCCCCCTGCGCCGTTGCTGCCGCACCCGGCGAGCAGCCACGCGAGCGCCGCGGCCGCGGCGACCCGCGTCGCGATCGGTGTCGAAAAGACGACGGGCGATTCAGTCATGAGCTCTGGTCAGACGGTAAACGAACGCGGGCGGGATGTTGCGTGCGGCAACGCCGATCAGCGCGGCATCGAGCCCCAACCGCGAAAGCAGCGCGCGGCCGACCGAGCACCGGCCCCCATAGGTGAACTGATGTAAGCATCCCTGCGGCATCAACATCGAGAAGGCCTGCTCCAGCACCCGCATCTTCTGCCGGGCCGTGAAGAGCAGCAACGGCAGGCCGCTGACCACATAATCCATGCTTCCGCGAAGGCTATGCAAGTGCCGAGAGAGCGATTGGGCATCCGCCGTGACGATCGTGCACGACGGGAACCGGTCTTTCAGTATGGCCGCAAATTTCGGATTCTGTTCCACGGCGAAGAGATCGGCCGGCGAAACGCCGCGGTCGAGAATCGCCTGCGTGAGCGTCCCCGTCCCCGCGCCGAGCTCGAGGACGCGCGAGCCCGGGCCGATACCGAGCGTCATCAGCCGCCCGAGCTCGCGGCCGCTCGGCGCCACCGCTCCGACCGAGAACGGACTCTGCAGCCAGCTCAGGAAGAAGCTTCCGGGCGCGGGCGCCCCGTCGTGCGGCTGCAGATCCTGTCCATCCATCCGAATCCTCCGTGGGGTTCGCAAACGGGGGCCCGCGGGCGTCGGGCCCGCGCGGCGATGCAATCGGGGGTCATTCGAGCTCCCTGTGCCGTACGTTTCGTCGAGTCGCTCTCACGGCTCGAAGGTCGTGCCGCCGAGCAGCACGGCCCATTCCGGGCCGTTGCGCGCGCCGCTGGCGCTCGCCGAGGAGGACGCCGTGGCCGACTCGCCGCCGGGGCGAGCCGGCAACGCAGGCCGAGATCGCGAACGCCAAGGCGTGACGGCGCATCGGGAGCCCCCCTTCGTTTTTCTTCGCACGGTATGGCGGTTGCGAACTATCCGATACTCGGACCGTTGTTGACAAGGATGAGGGCCGCACTCTGCGATCTTGCGGCGTAGCGCGACCCGCGCGAGGTGAGCCGGCGAGCGCGCGGGAAAGGCGCCCCGGGGGCGCCGCTCTGGGGGTCGGTTGGTTGAGAGGGACAACCATGGGCGCGCCGCGCCCCGGGGCATGATCGATTGTACGGGATTCTTCCGTATCCCGAATAGTCGATGTTTAGCCTATTCAAGAAGCCCGACGCTCGCTCCGGGAGCGGCCTCCGGCGGCTGCCCGCGGTTCGATGCCGGCAAATCCGCCTCGAAATGCAGCCCCGGCATCACGCCGGCGCCGAGATCGTGGCCGGCGTCGGGATCGTGCCCGGCGGCGTCGCGATCGTATCCATCGGGGTCGAGATCGTGCCCGGCGGCGCCCGGATCGCGTCCGGCGGCGCCGAGATCGTGCCCGGCGCCGAACGCCCGAAACGCATGTCCGGCACCCGGCGCCGGTACCGGTACAATAGAGGGCCGATGCCCCCCGAACCGGGGAGTTCATGAGACGAGTCGATGCCGATCAAGGATACCGCTGCCGGCTACGGATGGCTTTCAATCGCGCTGCACTGGTTCACGGCGATCGTCGTGATCGTGCTGCTTTTCATCGGTGACACGATCTCCACGCTGCAAGGCCAGGAGCGGGCCGACACGCTCCTGCTCCACACGTCGATCGCGATCACGAGCTACGTGTTTTTGTGGGCGCGCATCATCTTGCGCTTCGGATACGGGCATCCGGGGCCGCTGCCGAAGCAGCGCGGCGTGTTTTTCCTGATAGGGAAATACGTCCACTACACGCTGCTCGCAGCGCTCGCGGCCATGCTGATCTCCGGCCCGCTGATGGTGTGGTTCGGCGGCGACGGGATCGGCGTGTGGCACTGGTTCGTGATTCCGAGCCCGTTCGAGCAGAATTTCGCGGTCCGGGACGCGCTGCACCGCGTGCACGCCGGAGCCGCCGTGACCGTGCTGATCCTCACCCTCTTGCACCTCGTCGGCGTTTACAAGCACTCCGCGTTCAACCAGGACGGCACCTTCGGCAAGATGCTCGTGCCCGGAAAAGCCCACGAGCAGGCGGAGCCGGCGCGCCCGCCGGGCTGATGTTGACGACGACCCTCCTCTGGCTCCTCGCGGTCGTCCTGATCGTCGGGGGCCTTGCCGGGCTCGTGCTTCCCGCGCTGCCCGGCCCCGTGCTCCTGTTCGCGGGCTTCGTCGTCGGTGCATGGGCCGAGGACTTCCAGTACATCGGCGCCGGAACGTTGGTCCTCCTCGGCGTTCTCGCCGTCCTCGCCTTCGTGCTCGATTTCATCGCCGGATCGCTCGGCGCCACGCGCTACGGCGCCTCGCGCCGGGCGGCATTGGGCGCGGCGATCGGGGCGATCGTCGGAATCTTCTTCGGTCTGATCGGCGTGCTGATCGGCCCGTTCATCGGCGCGGTGCTCGGCGAGCTTTCCGCGGACAAGGATCTGACGGAGGCGGGGCGAGCGGGCTTCGGCGCTACGCTCGGCATGCTGCTCGGCGCCGCCGCGAAGCTCGCGCTCGGCTTCGCGATGGTCGGCGTATTCGTCGTGATGCGCTTCGTCTAGACGGCTCGGCGCCGGGCGACGTCAGGGCGCGATCAGCGGCCGCCGGCCGTAGCGAGCCCGCAACCAGTTCAGCGCGGGCAGCACGCGCGGCCGCCGGACGAGCCAGCGCTCGAAGGCGTACTTTCCCGGGTAGTCCATGATCGTCAGGCCCGCCAGCAGCGTGAGCAGTCCCTGCCCGGGAAGAAAGAGCAACGCGACGCCGACCAGCAAAAGCAGCGCGCCGAGGCCGTTCTTCGCGGCCGCGAGCGCGACTTTCGCGGCGGGGTGCCTGCCGCCCGCCGCGAGCCGCCGTCGGCGGCGCGGCAGAAAGTAGTCCGGCGGAATCCTGACGATCATTGCCGGCACGAGCAGGGCGCCGATCAGGAGACTCACGACGGAGATCGCAACGAGCCACGGCGCATACGCCGCGACGAGGTCGAGAAGCTTTACCAACAAGCGAGTCTTGGGCCACAAGCACGAGGCCGCGGCACGATTGCAGGTTGCGGCGGCGCGGTCAAGTC
This sequence comes from Gammaproteobacteria bacterium, assembly GCA_036381015.1. NCBI lineage: Bacteria > Pseudomonadati > Pseudomonadota > Gammaproteobacteria > Gammaproteobacteria bacterium. The sequence continues at coordinate 11,194 of DASVDR010000010.1, read as the reverse complement.
GCGCCCTCGAGCCGCGCGGGCTTTCTCCCCGGGCCCGCCGCCGGATCCTGCTTGAAGAACGCGGCGAGCTGCGCGTAAAGGTCCGGATAGCGCCGCGCGAGAGCGCGCGGGACGTCGAAGAAGAGCTCCGTGCAAACCGCGAAGAACTCACCCGGGTCTTCGGCCGCATAGGGGTCGATCCACGTGTCGCAGCCGCGCTCGACGCGCTCGACGAGATCGTCGTAGGCGGACTGAAACGCCGCGGTCCATTCGGCGACCCGCATTTCGCGGTGCAGCGGCGGCAGCCCGTCGACCGCCCCGTCCAGCAAGTCCAGCTTGTGCGCGAACTCGTGCGCGACCACGTCGTAGCCGTCACCCTGCCCGCTCGCTTCGACGTCTTCCCAGCCGAGCACGACCGGCCCGAAGTCCCAAGACTCCCCGCTCAGCACGTCGTCGCCGACGTGCACGACTCCGCTCTCGTCCACGTGCTCACGATCCCGGACGACGAACTCTCCGGGATAGACGATCACCGATTTGAAGCCGGCGTAGCAATCGAGGCCGAGCTCGAGCACCGGCCGGCACGCGAGCGCCGCGATTCGCACCCGCATCGCGTCGTCGAGCACGAGCCCTCCGGCCGGCTCGATCCGCTTCTCGTGAAGGAACAGAAGCGCGAGCGCCCGAAGCCTTTCCTGCGTCTCGGGATCGAGGCGCGCCAACGCGGGCACCGCGTCGATCGTGGCACGCCACAGCGCGTCCGGGATCGACGCGCGCTCGAGAATCCGCCGGCGCCGCCGCCTGGTGAGGAATCCGAACACGGCGCCATGATACAGAGAGAAAGGGCCGCGGCGAGAGACCGCCGCGGCTCGGGATTGCGGGCCGGCATCGAACGGGCGCCGCTGGACGCGCCCGCTCGTGGTCGGCCGAATTCAGCCGCGCGCTACCGGTGCCTTCGCCGCGACGCGGCGTGCGTCGTGCCGCCGGTCGTCGTCGTGTCCGTGGTGACGGTGCGGTCGGCTTCGTACTCCGTCGGCAGCGACGCGCTCCATGCGCCGAAGATCAGGACGAGCACGCCGACGATGATGTCGTTCCACCTCTCCTGGTCCTCGGCGTAGCCCAGGATGAAAGGCGCGGCGATGAGCCATACGCCGATCGCGGCGTTCACCCAGCCCGCCGGCTTCGTGCCCTCGGTCGGCCGCGAAAGTCGGGTCACGCCGAGAATCAGCACGACGATGCCGACCAGCAGATCGTTCCAGTAGGCCTCCTGCGACACCGCGACGGTAAAAGCCGCGATGATCAGCCATACGCCCAGCAAGGCAGTGATCCCGCTCGCGGTGCGGATTCGGTTCCCGGTGTGGGGCGTTACAGCATCGGCACGAGCCATGATCCACCTCCGAGTCTTTCCGTCAGGTCCTCCCGCCCCGAGTGCAACTTGCATGCCACGGGTTTGGAACACGACGCAGGATTTGCGAACCGCAAGCCCACGCTCGCGCCGCGTCGTGCGCCGCGTCGTGCGCCGGCCGGGCTTGGCGCCTCTCCAACCGATCGTTCTTGAGAGTTTCCTTAATATGGAAGTACATCTCCGCAAGCTTGCGCCGGGTCTACCGACATGAATGGCCCGCGTCTCGGCGGGAGCGCGCAGTGTCGCCGGGCGCCCCGGGGCCGCCGTCGTGGCCTCTTCCGCTCCGGCCGCGCTTGTGCTTAAGTGCGCGTTCCCCGAAGCTGGATCAGAACAGAAAACAGTGAGTTGCCGCTCTCGCTCGATGCCGCCCCGCGCCCGTGTCGCTTTCCTCTCGATCCTCCCCCTCGTGCCGTGCTGGGCGGCCGAGCAAGAGCCCGCCCTTCCACGGGACGAGTCGCTGCCGGTAGTGCGGATCGAGCGAGCCAGCGAGGCTCCCGTGATCGACGGCGTGCTGGACGATGCGGCCTGGGACGATGCGGCCGTGATCAGCGACTTCGTCCAGGCCCGCCCGATCGACCAGGGGACGCCGACCGAGCGCTCCGAGATCTATTTGATGTACGACGAGAACGCGCTCTACATCGGCGGCCGGTTCTGGGACAGCGAGCCGGAGCAAATCAGCGCCAACATTCTCAAGCAAAAGACCGGGCTCGCGAACGACGATCGCCTCGCGGTCATCATCGATCCATTCAATCAGCGCCGTGGAGGGTACCGGTTCGAGCTGAACCCTAACGGCGTCCGCGTCGATGCGATCTATCAGAGCAATTCGAGCTTTCAAACGAACTGGGAGGCGATCTGGGAAGGAACGGCCACCATCGACGACGAGGGGTGGTCTACGGAGATGGCGATCCCGTTCAAGACGCTCTCGTTCGATCCGGACAACGATACCTGGGCGATGAACTTCGGGCGCGCGATCCGCCGTAAGAACGAGGAGGCGGCCTGGGTATCCCGCAACCGGACCATCAATCCGAGCATCGTCGGTCTCGTGACGGGCTTCAGCGGCATGAATCAGGGGATCGGCCTCGATGTCGCTCCCTCCGTGTCCACGGTTCGCACCCGGAGCTTCTCGCCGTCCGGCAGCGACACCGAGATCGAGCCTTCGCTCGATCTTTTCTACAAGCTCACGCCGTCGCTGAACGCGACGCTCACGCTGAACACCGATTTCGCGGCCACGGAGGTGGACGACCGGCAGGTGAATCTCACCCGGTTCAGCCTGTTCTTCCCGGAGCGCCGCGCGTTCTTTCTGCAGGACAACGACCTGTTCGAGTTCGGCAACATCGGCAGCCGGGAGAGCACGGCGGCCGACCGCGCGACGCTCGAGAACGGCCGCCCGTTCTTCTCCCGCCGGCTCGGCTTGAGCCCATCGGGAGAGCCCGTGGATCTCGAGTACGGCGGCAAGATCAGCGGACGGGTGGGCCGTTGGACGATCGGCACGCTGGCGGTCCGCCAGGACGAGCACGAGGACGTTCCGGCGAGCAACGCCTTCGTCGGCAGAGCCACGGCGAACGTGCTCGCGGAGTCGTCGGTCGGCGTCATCGTCACCGACGGGGACCCGAGCTCCGGCGCGGACAACTCGCTCTACGGCTTCGATTTCCGCTATCTGAACACGCGACTGCCGGGCGGGCGCACGATCTCGGGAGAGGCCTGGTACCAACGCTCCGACACGGAAGGCGTCGACGGCGACGACGGGGCCTACGGCCTCGGATTCAGCATGCCGAACAGTGAAGGCTGGCGGGGAGGCGCAAGCATCCGCCAGCTCGAAGCGAACTTCGATCCCGCGCTCGGGTTCGTGAGCCGGCGCGGGGTGCGCGCCCGCAACGTGGAGCTCGGGTACACGCGGTTCACGGACGGCGGCTTCGTCCAGCAGGTGTTCGCCGGCGTCGACGCGCAACGGATCGATCGGCTTTCCGGCGACCTGCAATCGCAACGCATCTCGTGGACGCCGCTCCAGCTCCAAAGCCGCGCCCGCGACGTGTTCCAGCTCCGCTACCTCGCCGACAAGGAGAACGTGCTGGAACCCTTCGAGCTCTACCGCGATCCGACGCGGACCGTGGGCGTCGCGCCCGGACTCTACTCCTTCAAGCGCTACGGCTTCGATTTGGAGACCGGAGCACAGCGCAAGCTGTCGGGCAACTTCACGTACCGCACCGGCGACTTTTACGACGGTGAGCGCCTCCAAGTCGAAGCGGGCCTCGGCTGGCGCCCGTCGAAGCACTACTTCCTGAACGTGGGTTACGAGTGGAACGACATCGACCTCCGCGCGGGCGACTTCATCTCGCGGCTCGTAGAGCTCACGAACGGGGTCGTCTTCTCGTCGAAGCTGTCATGGGTGACCTTGGTGCAGTACGACGACATCTCGGAGACCCTTGGAATCAACAGTCGCCTGCATTGGATCCCGCGCGAGGGCCGCGAAGGGTTCATCGTTCTGAATCACAATCTTCAGGACTTCGACAAGGACAACAGCTTCGAGTCGATGGCCTCGGAGCTGACGTTGAAATTCGACTACACGTTTCGCTTCTGAAAGAGCCGGGACTTTTTTTTCCATCACGGAGCCCGGAAGACATCCCCTTCGGCAGCGGCCTCGCCTTGCTTCCGCGCGCTCTGCCCTCTTCGCAGCCTCGTCGCGCTGAGCAGGCTCGCGACGATCGTGTTGCCTTCATGGCACGCGTATTCGAAGATTTCGTACCCTTCGTCGCGCTTCCAGGGGAAGGCCGCCTTCCACGGCCCGGTCAGCGTCTCCGGATCCATCACCTCGATTTCGTACTCGAGCTCGTCCTCGGCCGTTCTCGTCAGCCGCTCGACGATGCGCATCGACGCGCTCGTCGGGATCGCGCCGCCGTCCGGGCCGACGAGCATCGGTGTCCGCCCGTTGAATCTCGCTGTCTCGATGACGAGCGTGTCGCCTTCCCAGTGTCCGCGCGACTCGCCCATCCACTGACGAATTTCCGGGGCGAGCTGCGGCCGCCCGTCCACGGGCACGATGCGGGTCTCGTGGATCATCTCGAGGCGGATCACGACGTAGCCCGGCGATTGAACGATCTCGATGCCGCTGTTGTACGTGAAAGGGAACATCGAGGCCGGCAGGCCGCGCGTGATGCACCGGTCCAGCGTGCCGAAATCGTCGATGTCGTCGAACGGAACGTCGGACGACGAGCTCGTCATCGCCGCGGCCTTGCGCTTGCCCGCCTCGGTGAGCGGCGGCACGCGGCCGTTCGCCGGCTCGATGATCAGAGACGTCAGCCGATTCGGCTCGCCCATCTCCGTCCAATGGCCGGCGCCGATACGGTGCGACGCGACCTCCTCGGCGTAGCGGCCGTTCAGCGCGGCAAAGCGAGCGGTGCGCTCCGCGAACTCCTCGTCCGTGAGGTAGCGGCGGCGCCCGAGCTCCGGAGGGCCGGCGTCCCATTGAGGTCATCGAGAGGCCACGTTCCCTGAAGATCGGGATCGCCCCACGGGGTGACCGGCGTCCGCCACGGCTCGGCCGGCGCTGGAAGCGGCCCCTCGGGCCACAGCGCCTGCGCGGCGATGACCCCAGCCAGGCCCGCCGCGCCAAGCAATCCGACGACGCGCGCGCGGATGCCGAATCGCATGGATCTCTCCCCTTTGCGAAGCGGACAGGCGCCGCTGTCGGGTGAAAACAGTATCGTTTCCCTGGCGTATAACGAATCAGACACATAGAGTGCCCTCTTAGGACTTGGCATGGTCCTATCCAAAGGCACTGCGCATCCTCCCGCTGATCCGACCCGCAGTGTACGCGCAGGCTGGCGGCATCTTCGAGATGATGGGAAATTGGCAGTATCGCTGGCGATCGAAGGCAGCTTGCGGCGCAGGCGCCGTGAGCTGGCGCCGGTGAGACTCAGGCCGCGGCTACACGGCGGCGGTGTCTGTTAGCCTCAGCTCTCCGGGTTCTGACCGCCGAACGAAGCGACGCGCCTTGGCTTCGGCTGTTCCGCTTCTGCTGCCACTGCCTCTTTCGCCCCGCCGGCGTCGTCCCCGGCCCGCTTGCTCTTCGCACGAGCCCGTGCCCGCTCAGCCTCCAGGTGCGCGCGCAGCTTTCGATCAAGCTCCTTGAGCGCGGCCGCCTTGTTGATCCACCACTCGGTCGACCACACGCGGAACAGTGTCCACCCGAGGCCCTCGAGAACAGCCTGCCGAATCTTGTCGCGCTCCCGGGCGTACGCCGAGCTGTGGTACATCGCGCCGTCGCACTCGATGCCGGCGAGGTACACACCCGGGCGCTCCGGGTGCACGATGCCGAGATCCACGCGGAAGGCGGAGACGCCGATCTGCGGGTGAACCGTCCAGCCCTTTTCTCGAAGGGCGGCCGCCACTGCGGCCTCGAATGGGGATTCGAAATCACCCAGCGAGCCCTGAATGCTGGCCGCAAGCACCGATGGGCCCCGTTCGGCGTATTCGAGGAAGTGCTTCAGGTCCGCGACCGCGCGGGCGCTGGTGCGCGAGAGGTCGATCTTGTCGGGATGCATCGTGGAGAACACGATCATTTCAAACCGCGCCCTGGTCATTGCCACGTTGAGCCGGCGCTCGCCACCCTCGCGATTCAGCGGCCCGAAATTCATGGTGACGTGCCCGGAACGATCCGGCCCGTAGGTCACGCTGAACAGGATCACGTCCCGCTCGTCGCCCTGCACGGTCTCCAGGTTCTTCACGAAGACGGGCTCCGTGTGATCCTCGGCGAACGCCCATTCGATCTCCGGATGCTTGGAGCGCTCCTGGTCCAGCAGATCCTGAATCAGGGACTGCTGTTCCGCGTTGAACGAGACTACGCCGATCGTCCGGTTTCGCACTACCGGATCGGTTGAGGTCAGGCGGCGCACCACCTCGGCTACGATCGCGCGCGCCTCACCCTCGTTGGTGCGCGACTTGCCGCGATCGTAGAAGCCTTCCGGCCGCACGAGCTTGACGCCCCGGTCCGGGCGCTCCGGCGGCGGGAACGTCACTAGCTTGTTGTCGTAGTAGCAGTTGTTCGAGAACGCGATTAGGCTCTCACGCCGCGACCGGTAGTGCAGGTTGAGTGTGATCTCCGGCACGTTCGCGCTGCGGAGCTCGTCCAGAATGCTCTCGAGGTCGCCCTCATAGTCGATGTCGCCATCGACGTCGTCCTCGGACCGGCCGAAGAAGTTGGACGGCGGCATCTGCTTGGGATCGCCGGCCACGATGACCTGCTTGCCGCGTGCGATCGAACCGACAGCATCCCAGACGGTGATCTGCGAGGCTTCGTCGAAGATCACCACATCGAACAGCGCCTGTTCGGCCGAGAGGTACTGGGACACCGAGAGCGGTGACATCATCAGGCACGGGGTCAGCGTCGTAATGGCCTCCGGTGCCTCCTGCATCAGCTGCCGCACGGGCTTGTGCCGCGCCCGCTTCGTGATCTCGTGCTTGATGACGCCCCATTGCGACTTCTTGGGCACGTTGTTCTGCGACGGTAGTTTGGCGCTCAGCTTGGCCGCGATGTAGCGGGCCGTGGTGGCCTGGAATGCGTCGTCGGCCGCACGGAAGTTCTGGATCGTGTCCATGTGCTCGGCGCTCGAGAACGTGCGGAGCACTTCGTCCTCGTCGAGAACGCGCTCGGACCACCATGCCGCGTATGCAGCTTCGAAGGTCTCCGGGATCTCCTCCACCGGCACGTTGCCGGCCTCGATTGCATCCACCAAGGGCCCGAGGTCGACATCGAGAGCCTCGTTACGGCGCCGCTGCCATGCGCACCAGTGATTCAGGCGGTCCCGGTGCTGCACGATCGATTCCGCGGCCTCGTGAATCTGCTCCAGCGTGTACCCCGCTTTGGCCATGAGCTCGCGAACCGGGCGGCCAGCCTTCTCCTCGAACGCAGCCAGGGCCGCGGCCAGCTCGGACAGTGCCCGGCGGAGCTCGGCCGCGAGCCGTCCCGTCGGCGCATCTGGGGCCAGCAGATCGTTGCCATCCTGGAGGAGGGTGCGCACCTTGGCGCGCACCTGCATCAGGGCCTCCGGCGACTCCGCCAGGCGGCCTACGGCTCCGCGGATCCGGGCACCGAGCTCGCGAAGGCTGTTCAGGGCTTCGGGGTCACTGCCGTGCGCTTCCCAGTTGCGAAGCGACTGGAGCTGCTTGTCAAGTTTGTCGATCGCCTCGCCTTCCTTCCGCAGCCGGATCAGCACCTCTGCGTCGGCACGGGCGTCGGGCTTGCCCTTCGCACCTCCCGCGCGCAGCTCTTTGCGGATGGCCCGCTGCTTCAGCACGCGCTTGAGCCACCAGAATCCCTCAGCGTCGTCCCAACGAGCGAGCAGATCCTCTCCGTCCAGCTTTCGCCAGACCATCGGTTCGTACGGGCAACTCAGCTCGGCCTGCGCGGCTGCGTAGGCCTTGAGGTGCAAGACCGCCGCTTCCAGCGCCTCGATTCGATCCTGCCCGTCCGCTTCCAGCGCGTAGGCGGCCTGCGTCCGGTATGCCTTCTGCAGCGCACCGGCAAGGTCGCCGAGCGCGAGGAGGTGCCGGAGACGCAGCTCCGGAAGCTCGATGCCAATCGAGGAGCAGAGCGCGCGGCTGGCCTCTTCGACCGGGCGTGTCGCGCCGGCGAGGCGGGTCGCGCAGCCGATCACCTCGTGCTCCCAGCTGGGGCTCCATTCGCCGTAAGCGATCAGCCGCAGGGGGCTCGAGCTCACGTCCTCGATAGCCCGCGCCTGCACCTGCAGCAACCCGACCACCTCGCGCATGCGCTTGAGGTCGGCTTCGGAGTGCTGATCCTTCGAGGGCCAGGAGAAGCGCACACGCTGCGCGAGCACCTCGTCGCGGACCTTGAGGCCCATGGCCTCGTGCGCGGTCAACCCGTTGGGGTGGACGCGATGCAGGTGGTCGACTACTAGGTTGAGGCGATCCCGCAGCTGCTCGAGCCGCTTGGCCTCTTCATTCCACGCCCTCTCGGTGCGAGCGAGCCCCGCGTCCCACGCCTCCTTGAGCTGGTTCAGCACGTCGGCCTTGCGCGCCTTGTTAGAGTGCAGCTCGAGGCAGAACCGGCCGAGCCCGATCTCATTCAGGCGCCGATATACGACCTCGAGTGCCGCCGTCTTTTCGGACACGAAAAGCACGGTCTTGCCCTTGCCCAGCAGGTGGGCAATCATGTTCGCGATCGTCTGGCTCTTCCCGGTGCCGGGCGGGCCGATGATGATGAAATCCTTACCGCGGTCCGCCGTGGCGATCGCCGCCATCTGCGAGGAGTCGGCTGGCAGAGGTACAAGGAGGTCGCTCGGCTTGAAGGTCCGATCGATCTCGTTTCGGTCGACAAAGCCCTCGTCCGTGCCGTACGGGTCTCGGGGCGTATCGATGAGATGCGCTACGACCGGATTCTGGCGCAGGTCTTCCGTGCGGTCGACCAGGTCCTTCCACATGAGGTACTTGGCGAACGAGAAGTGGCCGAGCACTACGTCTTCCACGACCTCGAACCCGGGCGACTCCACGATGGCTCGCCGCACCTTAGTCCAGATGCCGCGGACGTCTACGCCACTCGCGTCGGTCGGGAGTGGCCCATCCAGGCCCGGAACCTCGATGCCGAAGTCCTTGCGGAGCATCTCCAAGAGCGTGGTGTTGAAGCGCGGCTCATCGTCGTGAGCGAGCATCTTCACCCCGCTGCGCACGGACTGGCGCTGGAGTGACACCGGGAGGAGGATCAACGGGGCACGGAAGCGACGGTCGTCCTTCGGGTCGCGCTTCCAGAACAGGAATCCGATCGCGAGATAGAGAGTGTTCGCGCCACCCTCCTGCAGCGAGGTCTGGGCCTTGCGGTAGGTCTCAACCAGCCGCTTTTCGAGCTCGGCTTTCGGAAGGTCCACCAGCACCTGGTTGCGGGCAAGCGCGTCCCGAGCGTAGGCCTCGTCGATTCGCTCCCCCGTGCGCTGCTGGTGCAGCTCCTTGTCCTGCGACTTGTCGTCGGGCCGCGGCGCCTGCGTGATGGAAATCTTGGCCCCATCCGCCAGCTTGTCCTCGAGCAGCCCGGGGTCGGGGCAGAAGATCGGGATGCTGGTCTTGGTCAGCCGGTAGTTCAGCAGAGGGTTCCGGGCTGACAGGTCGAGCAGCTTGCGCTGCCAGCGCTCGAGGCGGCCCTCGGGCGTTTTCGGCAACTCTTCCTCAACTTCCTGATCAAAGTCCGGCAGGCCCGGCGGTTCCTCCAGCGCAACCTCGCCCACGACCTGTCCGTCGCCGGCGCCGGGCACCCCTTCGCTTTCCACCCGGAAAGCCAGCGGCGAGATTCGGTGGGCGCGGGCCCGCGCAATGTCAACGGCCGTGACGAACTTCGCCTCGTTCTCGGGCGTGAGCTGGTCCACGGCGCGCTGCACGGCCCGGGAGAAGGGCGGCGCCGGGTGCGAGGTCACGAGCGTGGACTCGATCAGGATCAGCTCATTTAACGGGAAGCGCTTCCGCAGCACCTCCGCCTCGTCGTTCGTGACACTCGCGAGCGTCTCGGGCTGGAGCCAGACGCCGGCCAGGGCGTGATCCTTGAGCAGCACCACGATGGGGTTGAGGCCCGCCTGCTCGAACGCGGCCGCAAGCAGCAGCGTGCTGTCCAGGCAGGTGGCAACGCGGTTCTGCAGAATTTGGCTGGGCAGGCGAATCTTCTGGCCGTTGGTCTCGAAACTCGCCGGCGGGGTAGCGTAGGTGATACCCAAGTTGGCGACCGCGGCATAGATAGCCTCGGCGATCTCCCACACACGCTTCCGGCTGCCGGAGTGGTAGCCGTCGATGGAATCCGGTCGGCGGGAGCGACGCAGGAGGTTCGCGGCGTCATGGAGGACTCGGTCCACCGCCGGGTCATTGGGCAGGCAGAAAGCCGCGAGGAGCTCGGGCATATACCCGGCGCCGCCCCACTCGTTGCGGGCGAGCGCAGTCATCGGCTGGGAGTGCTCGCCAAGCAGCTCACCGGCGCGCTCGACGCGGACTTTCAGCGAGCCGTGCACGGCTTCGGTGAGCTCGAGCAGGAATTGCCCGTTCAGATCGATGTCTCTGAGCCGGATCTCGACGGTGCCTTTCGGATCGACGCGATCCACCTGCCAGCTCTTCGGCTTCAGGAAGGCCGGATCGGACTCGATGGTGACGGTGAGGTTTTCGAGGGGCTGCGTGTCGTTGAGGTTCTCGATGCGCAGCTCCCGGAGGACCGCGTACGAGTTTTGGTGGCAGGCAAAGTTCAGCCGTTCGGCGGCCGCACAGTGGATGGCGGCCTTGTGGTTGGGTAGAGTGTTTTTCCGCTGTTCGTTCTCTTGCATTTTCAGAACCTGGCCCTCACAGACCCGCGACTGGCCAAGCGGGCCTCGATGCTCCCGGAGGAGCTTAGCCCGCGTGGGTAGTCGTCACCGCGCTCGACCGCACAAAAGGCGGACCCGGGTGCTGATAGTTGCGACGCAGTTCCCTTTCAGGCCTCTCGTGGGCCTCGCTGATTGTTGGCTCCCCGCTGGACCCCGACGGGCTCAGCAGTCTGCGTTGATCAAAACAACCGCGGCAAACCCGTCCTTGCAGGGCGCGGAGGGATAGCGGCAAAGCGAGGAGGCTCGACGCCGACAAGCTTTGTATAGAGCCCGTTCCATATGCAATGGCGGCAGGGCATGCCGTGTCAGCCTGTAGAGCTGAGCTATCCGACGAGCAGCCCGAGCCGCTCCTCGAAGCTCAAGGGGCCGAGGTCATTCGCGCGCAGCTGCTCGGCGAGCGCGCGGTGCATGCCCGTGAGCTTGAGCTCGAGCAGCTGGTCGAGGATCGGATGGGTCAGCATAGGGCTTT